>VAYE01000294.1:0-1994 GCA_005883235.1 Actinomycetota bacterium | reverse complement strand
GTCCGCACCGGGATGTGGATCTCGTTGGCGGTGACCGCCTTCGTGCCCGGGTAGCGGACCTCCCAGAACCACTGGTGGCCGACGACCTCGACCGTCAGCTTCGTCCTGCGCGGGTTGGGCGCCGCGGTCGAGCGCAGCACGAAGAGGTCGGCCCAGACGAAGAGCAGGGAGAGGACGACGATCGGGACGCCGATCCCGAGGCCGAGCACGATCCCGGTCGCGGCCCGCTCGCCGCCGCCGAAGGGCAGGTTGTCGCGGTTCCGCCGCACCCAGCCGAGGAAGAGGAAGACGGCGATGACGGCGAAGCCGATCGCCGCGCCGGTCAGCATCACCCACCAGAGCGTGTCGATCCGGCGCTCCTGGTGGCTCTCGGGGTGCAGGACGTTCTGGCGCCCGCCGCAACCCGCGAGGAGGAGCGGCAGGGGCGCCGCGACGGCGGCCGGCCGCAGTCGGCTCTTCTTCGGGGGGGTGCCCTCAGGTATCGCCTGCGGCGTCCCCCGCTCCCGCGGCGGTAAAACGCGGCAGGAGGCGCGTCGCCGTCGCCTTGAAGCTCGCGACGACCGGACGGCCGGGGACGATGCCGAGCCGCTCGGCCGAGGCCGCCGTCACCTCCGCGGTCAGCGGACCGACGCGGATCCGGAGCCGGTTCGCGACCGGGACGATCGACGCGACGGGGCCGCGCACGTGGTTCAGCGCCGAGTCGGCCGGCGGGTCGAGCGCGAGCGAGACCTCCCACGGGTAAACGAGGACGCTGACCGGCCCGGCCGCCGCGTCGGTCGAGTAGAGAGCCGTCCCGTCGGCGAGCCGGACCTCGGTGAGACCGTCGCGCAAGGCGTGCGCGACGCCGTCGAGGAGGACGCCGCCGGCGAGGCTCGCGACGAACGGATCGGCCGGAGCGGCGACGAGCTCGGCCGGCGGCGCGAGCTGCCGGAGCTCGCCATCGACGAGGACCCCGACGCGGTCGGCGAGCGCCGCCGCGTCCTCGAAGTCGTGCGTGACGAGGAGCGTCGGCAAACGAAGCTCGCGCAGGAGCTGCTCGAGCTCCGCACGCACCGACCCGCGTGTGTGCGCGTCGAGCGCGGCCAGGGGCTCGTCGAGGAGGAGCACGCGCGGGTCGCGCGCGAGCGCGCGCGCGAGGGCGACGCGCTGCCGCTCGCCGCCCGAGAGCTCGCCGGGTCGCGCGCGAGCGAGGTGACGGATCCCGAGCCGTTCGAGCAGCTCGTGGGCGCGGTCGCGGCCCCCGAAGGCGACGTTTCGCTCGACGGTCAGGTGCGGGAAGAGGGCGTACTCCTGGAACACGAGCCCGATCGACCGCCGCTCGGGCCGCAGGTCGATCCGCCGCTCGCCGTCGAACCAAGTCTCGCCGTCGCACTCGATCCGCCCGCGCGCGGGCCGGACGAGACCGGCAACCGCCCGCAACACCGTCGTCTTTCCGGCTCCCGAGGGGCCGACGAGCGCGACCGTCTCGCGCCCGACCTCGAGCGCTAGCCGGAGGTCGAAGCCGCGGGTCGGTACGGCGAGATCGAGGCGAAGCGGGCCCATGCGGGAGCGATCTTGAGGACGAGCAGGAGGGCGGCGCCGACGAGGACGAAGAGGGTGCCGATCGCGAGGGCGACGTCGAAGCTCGCCTCGAACTGCGCGTAGATCGCGAGCGGCAGCGTCTGCGTGACGCCCTGGAGGCTGCCGGCGAAGATGATCGTCGCGCCGAACTCGCCGAGCCCGCGCGCGAGCGCGAGCGCCGAGCTCGCGGCGAGGCCGCCGGCGGCGAGCGGGAGCGCCACGCGGAAGAAGACGCGCTCGGGGCCGGCACCGAGGGTGCGGGCGGCGGCGAGGAGATCCGCGTCGACCGCCTCGAAGGCGGCCACCGCGCCGCGGACGTAGAACGGGCTCTCGACGAACGCGACCGCGAGCACGACTGCGGCCTGCGTGAACCCGATGCTGATCCCGAGCGCGTGCAGCGTGCCGCCGAGGAGCTGGTAGCGCCCGAAGGCGGC
>VAYE01000035.1 GCA_005883235.1 Actinomycetota bacterium | reverse complement strand
AGCGCGGCGCGCGCGGCTTCACGGTCGTCACGGACGAGGGCGAGCACGAGGTCGAGCCGCTCGCCGGCGAGGTGGTCGACTCGACGGGCGCAGGCGATGCGCTCGCAGCCGGGTTCCTCGTCGGCGGGCCCGAGCTCGCGCGCGAGGCGGCGGCGCGCTGCGTCGCGCGGCTGGGGGCGATGCCGTGATCGTCTTCTCGCCCGAGGTCGAGGCGGCGCTCCGCGACGGCACGCCGGTGGTCGCGCTCGAGACGACGCTCGTGGCGCACGGCTTTCCGCCCGGCGAAGGTGTGGCCGTCGGAACCGAGTCGGAGCGGCGAGTGCGGCAGGCCGGCGCCGTCCCTGCGACGATCGGCGTCCTCGACGGAGCGGTGCGGGCAGGGCTGACGGCCCAGGAGCTCGAGCGCTTCGGCGACGACGCCCGCAAGGTGGGGCCTCGTGACCTGGCCGCCTGCGCGACGCAGGGAGCGGTCGGCGGCACGACCGTGGGCGGGACGCTCGCCGTGTGCCGGGCGACCGGGATCCGGTTCATGGGCACGGGCGGCATCGGCGGCGTCCACCGCGGCTGGGCGGACGGGAGCCTCGACGTCTCAGCCGACCTCGGCGAGCTCGCTCGGACACAGACCCTCGTCGTCTCCTCAGGGGTCAAGTCGCTCCTCGACGTGCCCGCGACGGCCGAGGCGCTCGAGACCCTCGGCGTGCCGGCGCTCGGCTTCGCAACCGACGAGCTGCCGCTCTTCTACACGGCGCGTGGAGGGCCGCCGGTGTCGGCGCGGGTCGAGACGGCCGGCGAGGCGGCCGCGATCGCGCGCGCCCACTGGGAGCTCGGGGGCGGCGGACTCCTCCTCGCGCGCCCTCCGGACGAGAGCCTCGACGACGTCGAGCCGCTGGTCGAGGAGGCACTCGCGCTCGCGCGGGAGCGCGGAATCGCGGGCCAGGCGGTGACGCCGTTCGTGCTCTCGTTCCTCCACGAGCGAAGCGGCGGCGCGACGCTGCGGGCGAACAAGGAGCTCGTCGTCGCCAACGCGCAGCTCGCGGCCGAGGTCGCGGTTGCGTACGGCCGCGGCTGATCCGAGCTACAGATCTCGGCGCGAGAAGCCGACGATCGCGACCGCGGCGACGAGGCAGAGGTAGACGGCGGCCCAGATGCGCGCCCCGACACCACCCGTGTAGCCGCCCCCGAACGGGCCGAGCTGGAGGACGAACCTCGTCAGCCCCCTCGTGTCCGCGGTGATTCCCTGGAGCGCGTCCTGGTAGAGGGCCTCCACCGGGATCACGTAGGCCGCGATCTTCGCCGCCCGCTCGAGCGTGTGCGACGCGAGGGCGTGGCCGATCGTCCCGAGCAGGCCCGCCACGAGCCCCGCGCCGAAGACCATGAAGATCGCGATCCCGTTCGCCGTCGACGAGAGGAAGACGGAGCCGAGGAGCGACAACGCCGCGATCAGCGCGACCGCCGCCGCCAGCTCGATCCCGGGCCTGACGATCCGGTCGGGCCACCAGTGACCGGTCAGGCCGGTGATGAGCATCGACGTGAAATAGACGCCGAGGACGTACGGGCCGCAGACGCCCACCGCGCCGAGGAAGCGCGCGAACAGCAGCGTCGAGCGCCCGAGCGGCCGGACGACGAGCGGCTGCAGGAGCCCCCGTTCCGCGTCGCCGCGGACGACGCCGAGGGTGAGGAAGACCGCGAGCACGACCCCGAGGAAGAGGGTCGCGAACATGGCCAGCCCGAAGATGAAGGCCCCTGCGAAGGAGCGCGCGTCGATCCCCGCCGGCGGTTGCACGCCCGAGAGGTCGCGGAAGGCGTAGTGGTTGCCGAGCGCGTAGAGGCCCAGGAAGGCCGCGGTCAGCACCAAGACGACGACGAAGACCTTCCGCCGCAGGGCCTCCTCGAGGCCGTAGCGGACGATCGTCCAGACGGCGGTCACGAGGTCTCGCCGCCCACCGCGTCGAGGTAGACCTCCTCGAGCGTCGAGGTGAGGACTCGGACGCCGTAGACCTTCCGGCCGGCGGCGACGAGCTCGGCGACGATGCGCGGCGCGTCGTCGCGGGCGGCGGACTCGTACCGGCGCGCGCCTTCGTCGGTCTCGACCTCGACGCCCCGCGCGCGGGCCAGCTCGTCGGGTTTCCCCGCGGCGACCACCCGGCCGGCGAGGAGGATGACGACGCGGTCGCAGACGAGCTCGATCTCGCTCAGGAGGTGGGAGTTGAGGAGGACGCCGACCCCGCGGCCCCGGAGCTCCTCGAGCAGCTCGCGCACGGTGCGGCGGCCGACCGGGTCGAGCGCGCTCGTCGGCTCGTCGAGGAGGAGCAGGCGCGGGCCGCCGACGAGGGCCTGCGCGACACCAAGCCGCTGCTGCATGCCCTTCGACATCGCCTCGACGCGCCGGTTGCGGGCCTCGACGAGCGCGACGAGCTCGAGGAGCTGAGTTCGCTCGGACGCGCCGCCCGTCGAGCCCGCTAGGCGCTGGTGCAGCTCGAGCACCTCGTCGGCGCTGTACCAGCCCGGGAAGCGGAAGAGCTCGGCGAGATAGCCGAGGGCGGCCCGCGCCGGAGGCGAGCCGGCAGGCGCGCCGCACACGGTCGCCGTGCCGGCGGAAGCTCGGACGAGGCCGCATGCGATCTTGGTGAGCGTGGACTTTCCGGCGCCGTTCGGGCCGAGCAGCCCGACGAGCTCGCCCTCCTCGACCTCGAGGTCGACGCCGCCCAGGGCCTCGACGGAGCCGTAGCGCTTCGCGAGACCGCTGACGGTGAGGGCGGGCGCCAAGCCGGCTAGCCGAGCGCGTTCAGGAACTCGTCGATGTCGAGGGCGGCCATCGTCTGCAGCTTCGCGCTCCCTCGCGCCCCGAGGGTGACGGAGACGCGCGCGATCGTCGCGTCGTCCGGAGCCTCGACCACGTTCACGAAGTCGAAGGGGCCGAGCGTCGCCCACTGGTGGAGCACCTTGGCGCCGAGCTCCTCGACGTCGCGGTTCACCTCGCGCAACCGGTCGGGATTCGAGCGCAGCGTCTGGACGCCCTGGGCGGTCAGGCTCGAGAGCAAGATGTAGGTCGGCATGCGGCTCCTCCACGTTCGGGAGCGCCGAGTCTACGCCACCCTTTTCGACGATCGCACGCGCCCGCGGCCGGCGGAACCCGCCTTCGCGCGGGCGGCCTGGTCCTCGTAGAGGAGCGCCGCGCCGAGGAACAGAATCGGCGAGATCACGAGGTTCGCCAGGAACCCGGCGACCGCGACCGCCGCCTCGCCTGCCCCGCGGAGCAGGAAGAAGAGGACCGCCTGGCTCAGGAAGACGACGATGACGAGCGTCGCGAGGCCGCCGAGCGCGTGTACGTAGTCGGCGCGCGCCAGCTCGAGGGCTCGACGGATCGACGCACGAAACCCGCCTCCGTCGACGAGCACCACAGGCACGGCGAGCCCGACGAGAGCGAGCCAGGCGAGGGCCGGCAGAACCAGCAGGAAGGACACCGCAGTGAGCACGGGCACGGGGGCGAAGACGAGGACGCCGACGGCGAATGCGACCGCGAAGGAGCCGCGCGGCCTCCCCAGCACGAGCGCACAGGCCCGCACGTAGGAGACGGTGATCAGGAGCGTCCCAGCCGTCAGGACGAGGAGGAGCCGATAGCGCTGCGGCAGCGGCGCCCCCGCCACGACGAGGATCGCAGGCGGGATCCCGATCGCGAGCGACGGCCAGAACCGGTTCCCGTAGAACCGGATCGTCTCGGCGACGAGCTGCCCCACCGTCCGGGTCTCGGGCGGGAGCGGGGGCGGGAGCTCGGGCAACGGTTACGCAGCCGCCGGCTCGGCGACGGCGGCTCGCTCGAAAGCGAGCTCGCCGTCGCGGACGTCGACGAGGATCGCGTCGCCCTCGCCGAAACCGCCCTCGAGGAGCGCCGCCGCCAGCGGGTTCTCGACCAGCCGCTGCAGCGCCCGCTTGAGCGGCCGGGCGCCGTACGCGGGATCCCACCCGGCCTCCGCCAACAGCTCCTTCGCCGCGTCGGTCAGCTCGATGTCGAGCCCACGCGACCCGAGGCGCTCACGCAGCCGATTCAGCTGCAGGTCGACGATCTCGCTCAGTTCGAGCCGCGTCAGCGGGTCGAACTGAACCGTCTCGTCGATGCGGTTCAGGAACTCCGGCCGGAAACGCTCTTGCAGCTCGCCGGTCGACCGCACGTTCGAGGTCATGATCAGGACGGTGTTGCGGAAGTCGACCGTGCGGCCCTGGCCGTCGGTCAGGCGTCCGTCGTCCAGCAGCTGGAGCAGCACGTTGAAGACGTCGTGGTGTGCCTTCTCGATCTCGTCGAGCAGGACGACCGAGTACGGGCGGCGCCGCACGGCCTCCGTGAGCTGCCCGCCCTCGTCGTAGCCGACGTAGCCGGGCGGCGCGCCGAGGAGGCGTGAGACCGCGTGCCTCTCCATGTACTCGGACATGTCGATCCGGATCATGGCCCGCTCGTCGTCGAACATGAACTCGGCGAGCGCCCGAGCGAGCTCCGTCTTGCCCACGCCTGTCGGCCCGAGGAAGACGAACGAGCCGATCGGCCGGTTCGGATCCTGGAGGCCCGAGCGGGCACGGCGCAGCGCATTGGCCACGGCCTCGACGGCCTCGTCCTGGCCGACGACGCGCTCGTGCAGCCGCTCCTCCATGTGGATCAGCTTCTCGGTCTCGCCCTCGAGCAACCGCCGGACGGGCACGCCCGTCCAGCGGGAGACGACGGCTGCGACGTCGTCCTCGTCGACCTCCTCTTTCACCATCGCGTTCTCGGGCGCCGCGCCGTCGCGCTCCGCGAGCTCCTTCTCGAGCTGCGGCAGCTCGCCGTAGCGGATCTCCGCCACGCGCTGGAGATCGCCGGACCGCTCGGCCCGCTCCGCCTCCATGCGCAGCTCGTCGATCCGGTGCGTCGCCTCCTTGACGCGGTCGAGCGCCTCCTTCTCGTGCGCCCAGCGCGCCGCGAGCCCGTCGCGCGCCTCCTTCGCCTCGGCCAGCTCGCGCTCCACGGGTGCGCGCACGTCCTCCGACTCCTTCGCCATCGCGGCGAGCTCGATCTCGAGCTGGCGCGCGCGCCGCTCGGCCTCGTCGAGCTCGACGGGCGAGGAGTCGATCTCCATCCGCAGCCGTGAAGCCGACTCGTCGACGAGGTCGATCGCCTTGTCGGGAAGGAACCGGTCCGCGATGTAGCGGTCGGAGAGGACGGCGGCCGCGACGAGCGCGGCGTCGCGGATCCGCACGCCGTGGTGCGCCTCGTAGCGCTCCTTCAGCCCGCGCAGGATCGCGATCGTGTCCGAGACGGACGGCTGCCCGACGTAGACCGGCTGGAACCGCCGCTCGAGCGCGGCGTCCTTCTCCACGTGCTTGCGGTACTCGTCGAGCGTCGTCGCCCCGACGGCCCGCAGCTCGCCGCGCGCGAGCATCGGCTTGAGCATGTTCGCTGCGTCCACGGCCCCTTCGGCCGCGCCCGCGCCGACGATCGTGTGCAGCTCGTCGATGAAGAGGACGATCTGGCCCTCCGAGCGCTTGATCTCCTCGAGGACGGCCTTCAGCCGCTCCTCGAACTCGCCGCGGTACTTCGAGCCGGCGAGGAGCGCGCCGATGTCGAGCGCCCACACGCGCTTGCCCTTCAGGCCTTCCGGCACGTCGCCGGCGACGATCCGCTGCGCGAGGCCTTCGGCGATCGCCGTCTTCCCCACGCCCGGGTCGCCGATCAGCACCGGGTTGTTCTTCGTCCGGCGCGAGAGCACCTGGATGACGCGGCGGATCTCCTCGTCGCGCCCGATGACCGGGTCCAGCTTGCCCTGCTCGGCCTGCTCGGTCAGGTCGCGGCCGAACTTCTCCAGCGCCTGGTAGGTGCCCTCGGGATCCTGCGACGTGACGCGCTGTCCGCCGCGGACCTCCTCGATCCGGGCGATGAGCTCGTCACGCGGAACGGCGTCGAGCGCGAGCAGCAGATGCTCGGAAGAGACGTAGTCGTCCTCCAATCGCCGCGCCTCGTCGGCCGCGCGGTCAAAGACTTTCGAGAGTGCGCTCGACACCGCCGGCTGCTGGTGTGCGCCTTCGATCCTGGGCCGGTCGGCCAGCTTGTCCTCGGCTTCGGCGCGAAGCGCCTCCGCGTCGGCTACGAGCTGTCGCGGCAGCTCCTGGTCGAGGAGCGCGAGGAGCAGGTGCTCGGGGTAGACCTCGGGATTCCCGCCGCGGCGGGCGCGTTCGAGCGCGCCGGCAACGGCCTCCTGAGACTTGATCGTCAGCTTGTCGAAGTCCATCTATCTCCTTGGTTCGTGTTCGTGTCGGAAGAAATCTGTCGTCGCTTGCGGCTCCGATACCAGTGCACGGCGAGCACGACGACGGCCGCGATGACGGCGACGTCGAAGAGCTGCTTGCGCAGCGTGTCCGGCCACGGAAGCACCATGAACGTCACGGCGACGACGAGGGCCAGCAGGAGCGGGAACAGCCGCGCGTAGAAGATCATGCGTCCCATCTGCCTCTACCTCCTCGGCACCGGGAGCGTGCTCGTCTCGTACAGGACGAGGTCGCGGCGGTACTGCCTGTGCACCTTCTGGACCTCGTCGTGGAGCTGCCGCTCGAGGCGGTCGATCCGCGCTTGCAGCCGCTCGACCTGGTCGCGCAGCGCGAGCACGGCCTCCACGCCGGCGAGGTTGAGCCCGAGCTCGGTCGTCAGCCGCTGAATGAGGCGCAGCCGCTCGACGTCGCGCTCCGAGTAGAGCCGCGTGTTCCCGGGCGTCCGCCGTGGCCGCACGAGCCCCTTCTGCTCGTAGATGCGCAGCGTCTGCGGATGCATGCCGACGAGCTCGGCGGCGATCGAGATCATGTAGCGAGGCCGGTCGTCCATCGTCAGCCAAACAGCCTCTCCCGCGGATTCCCGCGTTCGACCTTCTGCAGCTCCTCGATCGCCTGGCGCTCGCGCTTCGTCAGCTTCTTCGGCACCGAGATGCGGACGCGCGCCAGCACGTCGCCGCGGCCGGCGCCGCTCAGCTTCGGCGCGCCGCGGCCCCGGATCCTGAGCAGCTTCCCGTCCTCCGAGCCCGCCGGGACCTTCAGGGAGACCGGCCCTTCGGGAGTCGGCACGTCCACCTTGGCGCCGAGCGCCGCCTCCGCGTACGTGACGGGCACGCTCACGACGAGGTCGGCGCCACGGCGCTCGTAGAGCGGCGACTCGGTCACGCGCGTGACGACGTGCAGGTCGCCGGGCGGGCCGACGCCCATCCCGGGCTCGCCCTTGCCCTTGAGCCGGATCCGCGTTCCATCCTTGACACCCGCCGGAATCCGAACCGTGTAGCGCTTGGTGCGCCGCTGACGCCCGGAGCCATGGCACTTCGGGCACGGCTTCTCGATCACGGTGCCGTTGCCGCGGCAACGCGGGCACGGCTGCGAGAGCGCGAAGAGCCCCTGGCTCTCGGCCTTGACTCCGCGGCCGTTGCACTCGGGGCAGATGATCGGCGCAGTTCCGGGCTGGGCGCCGGAGCCGCCGCACTCACGGCACGGCGCGTCCACCTCGACGGGAATCTTGGTCTCGACGCCCTGGAGCGAGTCCTCGAAGGAGAGGTTGACCGTCGCCTCGATGTCGGCGCCGCGCATCCCGGCCGGCTCTCCCCGGCCGCGCCCGCCGCGCCGGGCGCCGAAGATCCCGCCGAAGATGTCGCCGAGATCGCCGATGTTGAAGTCGCCGCCGAAGTTGAAGTTGCCGCCTCCGAAGCCCGGCGCGCCGTTGGCGCCGAAGGTGTCGTACTGCTTGCGCTTGTCGGCGTCGGACAGGAGGTCGTAGGCGGCCTGCACGTCCTTGAACCGCTCCTCCGCGGCCGCGTCGCCCGGGTTCCGGTCAGGGTGGTACTCGCGGGCGAGCTTGCGGTAGGCCTTCTTGATCTCTTCCGCGGAGGCGTTCTTGGCGACGCCGAGGGTGTCGTACGGAGTCTTCACTCGGTCTCCTCCGCGGGTGGAGCGGACACCACCACCCGCGCCGGGCGCAGCACGCGCTGACCGAGCCGGTAGCCCTTCTGGATCACCTCGAGGATCGAGCCTTCCTGGAGCTCCCTTGCCCTCCTCATGCTCGGCTGCGGCCTCGAGCGCGCGGCCGAGGTCGTCGAGCACGGGGAGCAGCTCCTTCACGAGCCGTTCGTTCGCCCGCGCGACGACCTCGCCCTGCTCACGGGCGGCCCGCTTGCGGAAGTTGTCGAACTCCGCGGCCAGCCGCTGGAGCCGGTCGAAGAGCTCGTCGCGCTCGGCCTGGAGAGCCCCGAGCTCGTCCTGCTCGGGACTCTCCTCCTCAGGCTGGGACTCTTCCTCCTGCTGCGTGATCGGCTCGTCGGTCACGACTTGGTCGCGCCCTCCTCGTCGATCACCTCGTAGTCGGCCTCTTCGACGACCTCGTCGTCGGGCGACGTCGAGTCGCCGTCGCCGCCGCCTGTCGCGCCGCTCTGCTGCTGCTGCGACGCCGTGGCGTAGACGGCTTCCGCGAGCTTGTGCGAGGCCTCCTGGAGCGCCTCGGTCTTCGCGCGGATCTCGCCCACGTCCGAGCCCTCGAGCGCCTGGCGGAGCTCCATGACCCGTCCCTCGATCGTGGAGGCGTCGGCCTCCGAGAGGGCGTCGCGGTGCTCCTTGAGGCTCCGCTCGGTCTGGTAGGCAAGCGTCTCCGCGTGGTTCTTCGCGTCGGCGAGCTCGCGCAGCCGGCCGGCCTCGTCCGCGTGCGCCTCGGCGTCGCGGATCATCTGCTGGACCTCGTCCTCCTTGAGGCCCGAGCCGCCCTCGATCCGGATCTGCTGCTGGTTTCCGGTGCCGAGGTCCTTCGCCGAGACGTTGATGATCCCGTTCGCGTCGATGTCGAACGTCACCTCGACCTGCGGCATGCCCCGCGGCGCCGGCGGGATGCCGACGAGCTGGAACTTGCCGAGCGTCTTGTTGAAGGCGACCATCTCCGACTCGCCCTGGGCCACGTGCACCTCGACCGAGGGCTGGTTGTCGTCGGCCGTGGTGAAGACCTCGGACTTCTTGGTCGGGATCGTCGTGTTGCGCTCGATGAGGCGCGTGAAGACGCCGCCCTTCGTCTCGATGCCGAGCGAGAGCGGAGTGACGTCGAGGAGCAGGATGTCCTTGACCTCGCCCTTGAGGACACCGGCCTGGATGG
>VAYE01000249.1 GCA_005883235.1 Actinomycetota bacterium | reverse complement strand
GCCCTCGCCGCCCGCGCCGATCCAGTCCGCGAGGTGCGGGATCGAGCCAGGCCCGAAGGCGACGTCGACGTACGGATAGAGGTCGAAGAGGCGTTCCCGCTGGGCCTCCGCGTAGCAACCGCCGACCGCGATCACCTTCTCCGGGTCGTGCTGCTTGAGCGCCGCGGCCTGCGCGAGGTGCGCGGCGAAGCGCTGGTCGGGCTTCTCCCGGATCGTGCACGTGTTGAAGACCAGCACGTCCGCTTCGGCCTGGTCCCGCGCCTCGCCGAGGCCGAGCGACTCGAGCATGCCCTTGATCCGCTCCGAGTCGTGGGCGTTCATCTGACACCCGAAGGTCGTGACGTGGAAGCGCTTCATCGCCGGCGGGAATCCTAGCCGGGTCTACTTCGCGAACTCGACGGCGCGGCTCTCCCGGATCACGGTGACCTTGACCTGGCCCGGATACTCGAGCTGCGACTCGATCTCGCGCGCGATCTCGTGTGAGAGGAGGACCGCGCCGTCGTCGTCGATCTCGGTCGGCTTGACGATGACGCGGATCTCGCGGCCGGCCTGGAGCGCGTAGACGCGCTCGACGCCGTCGCGCCGCCCGGCGAGCTCCTCGAGCGCGGCGAGGCGCTTGATGTAGTTCTCGAGGCTCTCGCCGCGCGCGCCCGGCCGCGCAGCAGAGATCGCGTCGGCCGAGATCAGCAGCACCGCCTCGACGGTCTGCGGCTGCACCTCGTAGTGGTGGGCCTCGATCGCGTGCACGACGCCCTGCGACTCGCCGTAGCGCTTCGCGAACTGTGCCGAGATGAGCGCGTGGGACCCCTCGATCTCGTGGGTCATCGCCTTGCCGAGGTCGTGGAGGAGCGCCGCGCGCTTCGTCGTCTTCACGCTCGCCTCGAGCTCGGTCGCCATGATCCCGGCCAGGTGCACGACCTCGAGCGTGTGCTTGAGCACGTTCTGGCCGTAGCTCGTCCGGTAGCGGAGGCGACCGAGGATCTTCACGACCTCCTCGTGGAACTCGCCGCAGTGGGCCTCGAAGACCGCCTGCTCGCCCGCCTGCCGGACGAGCTCCTCGACCTCCGCCTTGGACTGGTAGTAGGTCTCCTCGATGCGGGCCGGATGGATGCGGCCGTCCTCGATCAGCTTCGCGAGGGTCACCTTCGCGACCTCGCGGCGCAGCCCGTCGAAGGACGAGAGGACGACCGCCTGCGGCGTGTCGTCGATGATGAAGTCGACGCCGGTCAGGTGCTCGAGGGCGCGGATGTTCCGGCCTTCGCGGCCGATGATCCGGCCCTTCATGTCGTCGGAGGGGAGCTCGACGATCGACACGGTCGTCTCTGCCGCGTGGCTCGCGGCGACGCGCTGGAGGGCGTCGGCGACGAGGTTGCGGGCCTTCCGCTTCGCCTCGCCTCGCGCCTCCTCCTCGAGCTGGCGGACACGCCGCGCGAGCTCGTGCCGCACCAGGTCCTCGGAGCGCTCGAGCAGGTGCGCCTTCGCTTCGCCGACGGTCATGCCCGAGATCCGCTCCAGCTCCTTCAGTTCCTCGTCACGCGCCTGCTTGAGGTCGTCCTGGAGCTGCTTCATATGCGTCTCGCGGTCGGCGAGCCCTTGCTCACGCCGTGACGCCTCGACGAGCTTCGCCTCGGTCTCCTCGTCCCTCGCGTTCAGGCGCTCCTCGCTCTTGACCACCTGCGCCCGTCGCTCTGCGAGCTCCTCCTCGAGCTCGGCCCGCATTCGCACGGCCTGCTCGCGCGCCTCGATCTGCGCCTCGCGGCGGAGCGCCTCGGCCTCGCGCCGGGCGTCGGCGATCATCTGCTGTCGCAGCCGCCGAGCTGCGCCGAGCCTCGATCCGCTTCGGAACGCGACCCCCGCCACCGCCAGTGCTGCGCCGACCGCGAGTCCGACGAGTATTCCGGCGGCGACGAGCATCCCCACGCTCCTCCTTGGCAGGTCGGTTGTCACGCGGCGAGCCGCGGCGACACCCGGCGCTCGGCCGGCACGGAGCTCCAAATCGGCGCACGCTGAGCCGGTCGCCTGACGCCGGCTCGGGTGGACCGGAACTAGCGTCCCGCTAGCAGCGGCCCCTCAGATCGTCTCGTGGAAGTGATGCTGGTCGACACTCGGATACGTCGTTTTCAGCCGAATCGAAAAAGCTCTTGTGC
Source organism: Actinomycetota bacterium (assembly GCA_005883235.1). The sequence goes on along the minus strand of VAYE01000249.1, from coordinate 499 downwards.
AGGCAAATTGTCGGGTGAAGCAGTTCACATCCTAGCGTCGCCGGCCCGGTCTATGCAACGTGGCCCACAGCGGCTTCGATCGCGTCCTCTCCGAATCCGCGCCGCGCGAGGACTCGTGCGGCGCGCGCGGCCCCGCCCGCCGCGGCCGCGACACGTACCGCCCGGTCGCGCTCGGGCTCGAGCTCCTCGAGAACCCCCGTGGCGAGCTCGGCCGCCACCCCCTGACGCTCGAGGTCGAAGCCGATCGCCGCGTCGCCGTAGCCACGGGCGGCGAGCGCGGTCGCCCGGCCGCGGGCAAAGCGCTCGTCGTCGAGGAGACCTGCGCGCGTGAGCGTCTCCAGCGCCCTGGCGCGGTCGGCCGGCGCGACCGCACGTCGTTCGAGGCGCTGCTCCAGTCGCCGCGCCGAGAGGTCGCGGTGCCGGAGCGCTCGGGCCGAAGCGGCGAGAGCCTCGTGGCGCCGGAGCTCCCGGCGGATCGTCCGGGCGCGGAACCGGTCGA
>VAYE01000248.1 GCA_005883235.1 Actinomycetota bacterium | reverse complement strand
GCCTGGAACTGCGACGGCGCGACGTAGATGCCGCGCTCGAGGAGGTGCCGGAAGAGCGCGGCGTACCGGTCGGTGTCGCTCGCCGCCGCGTCGTCGTAGTCGCGCACCGGCTCTTCGCGACAGAAGAGGGTCAGCATCGCGCCGACTCGCTGCACGCGCCCGAACGGGGACAGACCCTCCTCGAGCCGCGCGCCGAGCCGCTCGAGCTCGTCGTAGACGCCGTCCTCGCGCAGGCGGCGGAGCACCGAGAGGCCCGCCGCGGTGGCGAGCGGATTCCCGGAGAGCGTGCCCGCCTGGTACACGTCCCCCACGGGCGCGAGCCGGTCCATCACCTCGGCGCGGCCGCCGAACGCGGCGAGCGGAAGGCCGCCGCCGACGATCTTGCCGAGGACGGTCAGGTCCGGAAGCACGCCGTAGCGCTCCTGGGCGCCGCCGCGCGCGACGCGGAAGCCCGTGATCACCTCGTCGAAGACGAGCAGGGCGCCGCTCGCGTCGCAGAGCCGGCGCAGACCTTCGAGGAACCCGGGCTCGGGCGGGACGACGCCCATGTTCCCGGCGACGGGCTCGACGATCACGCACGCGAGTCCCTCGCCGTAGCGGGCGACCGAAGCCGCGGCGCCGTCGAGGTCGTTGTAGGCGCAGACGATCGTGTCGCGCGCGGCCGCGGTCGGCACACCCGGTGTGGAAGGAATGCCGAGGGTCGCGATCCCCGATCCCGCGCTCGCGAGCAGCGCGTCGACGTGGCCGTGGTAGCAGCCCGCGAACTTGAGCACGCGGTCGCGGAGCGTGACGCCGCGAGCGAGCCGGATCGCGCTCATCGCCGCCTCCGTCCCGGACGAGACGAGGCGCACGCGCTCCACCGAGGGGACGGCGTCGACGATCTCGGCGGCGAGCTCGACCTCGGCCTCCGTCGCGGCGCCGAAGGTCGTCCCGTCCTCTGCGGCCCTGACCACGGCGGCCACGGTCTCGGGGTCGGCGTGGCCGAAGAGGAGCGGCCCCCAGGACATGACCCAGTCCAGGTAGCGCGAGCCGTCGGCGGCCTCGAGCTCGGCCCCCGCGGCGCGGCGGACGAAGAGCGGCTCGTCGAGCCCAACGGCGCGCATCGCGCGCACCGGCGAGTTCACGCCGCCCGGGATGAAGCGGCGCGCGCGGCTCCAGAGCTCGCTCGTCGTCCTCACAGCCACGCGGCAAGCTCCTTCGTCCAGTAGCTGACGACGAGGTCGGCGCCGGCGCGCTTGATCGCGGTCAGGGATTCCAGGGCGGCGGCGCGCTCGTCGAGGTGTCCGGCCGCTGCCGCCGCCTTGACCAGCGCGTACTCGCCGGAGACGTTGTAGGCGCCGACCGGCGCGTCGAAGCGCTCGCGGACGGCGCGCAGCACGTCCAAATAGGGCAGGGCCGGCTTGATCATGATCGCGTCGGCGCCCTCGGCGAGGTCGAGCTCGCACTCGCGGATCGCCTCGCGCACGTTGGCCGGGTCCATCTGGTATCCGCGACGGTCGCCGAACGCGGGCGTGGAGTCGGCCGCCTCGCGGAAGGGGCCGTAGAACGCGGACGCGTACTTGGCCGCGTAGGAGAGGATCGGCGTCTGCGGCAGCGCCTCGCGGATCGCCGCTACCCGGCCGTCCATCATGTCGCTCGGCGCGACGACGTCGGCGCCCGCCTCGACGTGGCTCACGGCCGTCCGGACGAGCAGCTCCAGCGACTCGTCGTTGTCGACCTCGCTGTCGCGGACGACGCCGCAATGGCCGTGCGACGTGTACTCGCACAGGCAGACGTCGGTGAGGAGCACGAGCTCGGGGAAGCGCGGGCGGAGGTCGCGGAGCGCGCGCTGGACGATGCCGTCGTCCTCCCAGGCGCCGGAGGCCTCCTCGTCCTTCGACTCGGGGATCCCGAAGAGGATGACCGCGCGCACGCCGGCCTCGACGAGCTCCTCCGCCTC
>VAYE01000247.1 GCA_005883235.1 Actinomycetota bacterium | reverse complement strand
GGTGTACCCGAGCACCAGCTGGAGGTAGAGAGCCGAGAGGAAGAACCAGGCGAACATGGCGGCGGCCCAGAGGACGCCGACGACGTTCGCGGTCGCGACGTTCCGCAGCCGGAAGAGGCGTAGCGGCATCAGCGGTGAGCGGACGCGAGACTCGATGCCGAGGAAGAGCGCCATCAGCACCAGCGCCGCGCCGAGCAGGCCGAGAGTCTGAGCGGACGCCCAGCCCTTCTGGTTGCCGTTCACGATCGCGTAGACGGCGAGCATCAGGGAGACCGTCACGGTGACCGCGCCGGCGACGTCGAGGCGTCCGGAGAAAGCGGGGCCGCGCGCGGCCGGCAGCAGCCTCAGCGAGAGGACGCAGACGGCGGCCCCGATCGGGACGTTGACGAGGAAGATCCAGTGCCAGTTGAGCACGTCCGTCAGGATCCCGCCCAGAAGGACGCCGATGCTTCCGCCGCCCGCGGCGACGAAGCCGAAGACGCCCATCGCCTTCGCCCGCTCGGCCGGCTCGGTGAACAGGTTCACCATCAGCGAGAGCGAGACCGCGGAGGCGACGGCGCCGCCGAGACCCTGGACCGCCCGCGCTCCGACGAGGAACCCCTGCGAGGTCGCGAGGCCGCAGGTCAGCGAGGCCGCCGTGAAGAGCGTGATCCCGATCAGGAACAACCGCCGGTGGCCGAACAGGTCGCCCAGCCGGCCGCCGAGCAGCAGGAAGCCGCCGAAGGTGAGCAGATAGGCGTTCACCACCCAGGCGAGCGACGTCTGCGAGAACCCGAGGTCCGCCCTGATCGACGGCAGCGCGACGTTCACGATCGTGGTGTCGAGCACGATCATCAGAGAACTCATCGGTCGCGAGCCGATGAGTTTTCCCCGGCCGCCCGGTCTCTATCTCGATGACCGTGCGACGGCCGACCACGATCGTCTGCGACGTGGGCGCGCTCGTCGAACCTGACGTAGGAACGATCGACGCGCTCGCGCGATTCCAGCTCGCCGCGCGACGCTTCGGGTGCGAGATCCGGCTGCGGCACGCATCGGCCGACTTCCAGCAGCTGCTCGCCCTGATGGGGCTCGACGAGGTGCTGCTACGCGTCGAGCCGAGCCGGCAGGCCGAAGAGCGGGAACAGCGTCTCGGTGTCGAGGAAGAACGTGAACTCGACGATCCGACCCTCTGACAGCTCGAGGACCTGGAGCGCCCACGGCTCGTACCCGCCTTCCGGATCCGGCTTGTACTGACCGAACGCCGGCGAGCCGTTCGCGGCCACCGTCGGAACGACGCGCGATCCACGACACCCGATCCCGGGCCCGAACCACCACTCCAGGATGTCGCCGCGGCCTCGCAACCACAGGTCGTACGGCGGCATCGACTGCGTGGCGTCCTCCTGGATCAGCGAGGTGAGCGCCTCGATGTCGTAGCGCTCGAACGCCTTGACGTAGCGGGCAAGGAGCGCCCGGTCCGCCTCGTCGAGCGGCGGCGACGGATCGGTGGCGCTCACGTCCGCCGCAGCGAGTGTCGCGCGGGCTCGCTGGAGCGCACTGTTGACCGACGCGACCGTCGTCTCGAGGAGCTCGGCGACCTCGGTCGCCTGCCAGCGGAGCACCTCACACAGGATCAGCACCGCCCGCTGCCGGGGCGGAAGGTGCTGGAGCGCGGCCACGAACGCGAGCCGGATCGTCTCGCGCGCGACGGCGACCTCCGCCGGATCGCCCTCCGGCGCAACGAGCCCGTCGGGCGCCGGCTGGATCCAGGTTGCCTCGGGCAGCGTGTTCAGGTTTGCCTCGACCGGCTCGCGAGCGGGCCCGAGATCCATGGGCCGGGCGCGGCGCTCTCTCCCGTTCAGCATGTCGAGACAGACGTTCGTCGCGATGCGATAGAGCCACGAGCGCAGCGCCGCGCGGCCCTCGAAGCGATCGAAGCCTCGCCAGGCGCGGATGAACGTCTCCTGAACGGCGTCCTCGGCCTCGAACGGCGAGCCGAGCATGCGGTAGCAGTAGGCGGTCAGCTCGACGCGGTGCTGCTCGAGCCGGCCTTCGAGCTCGTCGGCGCCGGGCCTGACAGTGAGCGACGAATCCGTCACGACGCGCATCGTACGTCGCCGAGGTCGTGCGCCGTCGTCACTCCCCATGGACGGCGCGCGCGCCGAAAACTCATCGCAGGAGGCCCGAGAGCACGGGCGTGGTCGCCGCCCCCGCCCGTCCGAGCAGACGCAGTCCGAAGCCCGTCTCGATCGTTCGCAGCAGCGCGTAGTGGTTCGCCCAGACCGGCGTCGTGGCCCCTCGCCGTGCGGCTCCTCCCGCCGCGATGAGCGCAACGTGACCGCCGCCGCGCGCTCCGCGTACGCCGCTGTGGTCGCTGCGCGCCCCCTCGTCCCACGTGACGTACAGGACGCCGTGCGGCCCGAGCGCGTGCAGAACCTTCGGGACGAGCGACGCCGCCTAGCGATCCGCGGCCCGCAGCGAGCTGTTGTGGCCGTCGTGGCGCACGCCGGGCGCAATCCACGAGAACCGCGGCAGGCGACCCTGGCTGAGGTCGTGGCGTAGCTCGTCGAAGTCCACGATCCGCGAGCGACCGAGCACCGTGCTCCGCACCGCCTCGTAGTAGACGAACGGGTTGTAGTGGGGGTTGTAGAGCGCGGTCGGAGTCCCCGGCCGTCCATTCGAGGTCAGGTCCTCGAAGTACGCCTTCCACGAGAGTCCCACCGCATCGAGCTGCCCGACGATGTTCGGCGACGAGGTGTCGCAGCGGTTGCAATTCCCCTCGATCTCGAAGGTCGAGCCGCCGGTGAGCGCGATGTAGTTCGGCAGCGACGGGTGCGCGATCGCGTAGTAGCGCGTGGCGAGCGCATAGCGCCGGGCGAGACCATTGAGGTACGGGGCGTTCATGTTGCCGATCACCTCCCCGTAGCTCCGGTTCTCGAGGACGAGCACGGCGACGCGGTCAGGACCACGGAAGCGCTTCGTCGCCGCGGCGGGAGCCGCCGGCGCGACACCGAGCCCGGCCACCAGGGCGGCGCAGGCCGCGACGGCTGCGACGAGGAGCCAACGTGCCCGGAAGATCAACGGTGCTCGAGCTCGCGGCGGAAAGCCGAGAGCGTTCTGAGAT
>VAYE01000261.1 GCA_005883235.1 Actinomycetota bacterium | reverse complement strand
GACGCGGATGCCCAGCCGAAAGGCCTTGTCCGCATAGGTCGGGCCGATGCCGCGCTTCGTCGTCCCGATCTTGAGCTTTCCCAGCCGGCGCTCGACGCCCTGGTCGATCGCGACGTGCCAGGGCATGATCACGTGCGCGTTCGTCGACAGGTGGAGGCGGTCGATGTGCACGCCCCGGGCGGCGAGGTAGTCGAGCTCGTCGACCAGGACGGCCGGGTCGATGACGCAGCCGGCGCCGATCACGCATTCCTTGCCGCGCAGGACCCCCGAGGGGATGTGCTGCACCTTGTAGGTTTCGCCGTCGGCGACGATCTTGTGCCCTGCGTTCGGCCCGCCGTTGTAACGGCAGACGAGATCGCAGTGCTCGGCGAGCAGGTCGACGATCTTCCCCTTGCCCTCGTCGCCCCACTGCGCGCCGACGATCACGGTCGCGGGCACGTCGCGTGAGTCTGCCACACGAATCGGCTCACGAGGACCGGTCCGGATCGGGTCGACCGGTCATGGTCCGCGGGACAGGAGCCCGCAGGCGGGGCCTGCGGGCGCGCCGGGGGGAGCCGCTAGCGCAGCGCGGCCGCCGGCGTCTCGCGCACGAGCTCGATCTCGTGTCCGCGCGAGCAGACGACGTTTCCGCGCTCGTCGTCGAGCGCGAGCGCCCCCTCGACGATAGCGCCGAGGTAGCCGCGACTCGCCGGCTGCTCCGCCTGGCACGCCGAGCACACGGCGCGGAACGACGTCGCGCGCGGCGGCAGGATGATCCGTTGCTCCTCCATCACCTCCCCTACGTCGCCGCAAGGTCCGCGAACTTCGCGTACCGCTTCAGGAAGGACAATTTCGTGGTGTCGGTCGGCCCGTTTCGGTGCTTCGCGAGGATGACCTCGGCGAGGCCCTGCTGGTCCGAGTCCTCGTTGTAGTACTCGTCGCGGTAGATGAAGATCACCAGGTCGGCGTCCTGCTCGATCGAGCCGGACTCACGGAGGTCGGACAGGATCGGACGCTTGTCGTGGCGCTGCTCGACGGCGCGTGAGAGCTGCGACAGCGCGAGGATCGGCACGTCGAGGTCGCGCGCGAGGATCTTCAGCGACCGCGAGATCTGCGACACCTCCTGGACGCGGTTCTCGGCCGAGAGGCCCGAGGTCATCAGCTGCATGTAGTCGACGACGATCAGCCCGAGATTCGGCTCGCGCGACTTCAGCCGCCTCGCCTTCGACCTGATCTCCATCATCGTGATCGAGCCGGTGTCGTCGACGTAGATCGGCGCCTTCGCCAGCTTGTCGCAGGCCGCCGTGAGCCGCGGCCAGTCGTCGGCGGCGAGCTTGCCGTTGCGGAGTCGCTGCGACTCGACCTTCGCCTCGCTGCACATGAGCCGCTGCGTGACCTCGGCCTTCGACATCTCGAGCGTGAAGAGCGCGACCGGTGTCTCGTACCGGACGGCCAGGTTGACCGCCATGCCGAGGCCGAGCGCCGACTTCCCCATGCTCGGACGCGCCGCGACGATCACGAGGTTGCCGGGCTGGAACCCTGACGTCAGCCGGTCGAGGTCGCGGAAGCCGGACGCGATCCCGGTGATCTCGGCGCCCGCCTCGTAGAGCGCCGTGATCCGCTCGAAGCTCTCCTTGAGCAGCGCCTCGATGTGGCTGAACTCGGTCGAGATGCGGCTCTGCGAGAGGTCGAAGACGACCTGCTCGGCCCGGTCGACGAGGTCGGTGGTCTCGCCCGGACGCTCCCAGCCGAGCCGCGCGATCTCGCCTCCCGCGCGGATGAGCCCCCGCAGCGTGGCCATCTCGCGGACGATGCGTGCGTAGTGGGCCGCGTTGGCCGTCGCCGGCACCAGGGCCGCGAGCTCGTGGACGCGGACGCGACCGCCGACGTCCTCGAGCTCTCCGCGCTCCTCGAGCTCGTCGACGAGCGTGATCGCGTCGACCGGCTCGCCCTTCGCGTAGAGGGCGAGCGCCGCCCGGTAGATCTTCGAGTGGCTCTCGCGGTAGAAGTCGCCCGCGTCGAGGATCTCGCTGACCGCCCCGATCGCGCCGGGGGAGAGCATCATCGCCCCGAGGACGGATTCCTCGGCCTCGAGGTTCTGGGGAGGGACCGGGGCGGTCTGCGAGAGGGGAGGGGCCT
>VAYE01000260.1 GCA_005883235.1 Actinomycetota bacterium | reverse complement strand
AGCGTCCATTCCTCGGGATGGATGTCGGCGACCTGAGTTCCCTCGAGCCACTCGAGCGTCAGGACGCGGCTGCGCGTGTAGCTCCAGAAGACGCGCGGGACGCGCACGTGGGGGTGGCCGGCGAAATTGCGGTGGAACACGTCGGCGTTGCGCGCCTCGAGCCGGTAGTCGAGCTCCTGGCGGATCGACCGTGCGAACTCGTCCACGAGCTGGCGCGCGTCGATGAAGTCGAGCGCGCGCACGCGCTCCTTGGCGATGCGCGCGGCCTGATAGAGCAACGCCAGGTCGGCCTCGATTTGCCGCGGTGCGCCCGGGCGTTGCACCTTCACGGCGACGCGCTTCCCGTTCGGGAGCGTCGCGCGATGGACCTGCCCGATCGACGCGGCCGCCACGGGTGCGTCCTCGAACTCCGTGAAGAGCCGGTCGACGGAGAGGCCGAGGTCCTCCTCCACCACTTTCTCGACATCCGCGAGCGGGAAGGGACGGACGTCGTCCTGCAGCCCGCGCAGCTCGGCGATGATGTCCGGCGGCAGGACGTCGGGCCGCGTCGAGAGCAGCTGGCCGAACTTGACGAAGGTCGGGCCGAGCTCGTCCAGCATCTCGCGCAGGTGCTGCCCGCGTTGCGAGGGCTGTCCGTCGACCTCGAGCCGCGCTGCGCGCCGCGGGAACAGGTCGGTCAGCCGGTGCGTGTCGAACCAGTAGCCGAAGCCGTGCCGGACGGCTACCTGGGCGATCTCCGAGAGGCGCCCTAGGTTGCGAGTGGCCGGTTGAGCCATGCGGTCAGTGTTGCACCTCGGCGGCGTTACACCTTCAGCGCCGCGCGCCGCGCCCACGGGCCCGGCGGAGTGAGCAGCGACTCGACGCGGAGATAGGCGACCCCGACGAGCGGCAAGTCGCTGAGACACTCGACGCAGAGGTAGCGCGGGCGCCAGTCGGGATCGAATTTGCGGCTGAACACGAGCAGGCGCTCGAGCTGGAAGATGCGGTCGCCCACACGCAGGGCGCTGCGCGCCGTGGCGTCCAGAGCGTTGCGCGGCGTCCGGGCCAGCAGATCGGCGAAGACGCAGAAGTTCAGCGAGATCTCCGCGGTGCCGTGCTCGCGCGCCCACAGCAACAGCTGCACGATCAGGTACTCCATCAACCCGTTGGGCGTGTCGCGGTCGCGGCGCATCGCACCGAGCGAGTACCCGTCCGCGCTCGGCACGAGGTGCAGGAAACCGCCGATGCGACCGCCGCAGCCTGCGAGCGCAAAGAGCGTCTCCTCTTCGCGGTAGAGGTCGTCCATCGCCATCGAGAAGCCGCGCTCGACCGACTGGCGCACCTTGCGGATCGGCCGACCCTCCAGCGAGAACGCCGCCGGCCGCACGACGGCCTCGTCGCCAATCTTGATCGCCCGCAGGCCGAGACGGCGTGTCAGCGGCAGCAATTCGCCGCGGATGCTCAGCAACGCGAGTCTCCACCCGCGCGCGTGACAGACGCGGCGGAACTCGGACAGCAGCTCGGGGAACTCCTGTGCGGCGCCAATCGGATCGCCGCTGACGAGTGCGGCACCGCCGACGACCTTGTACGCGAGGAAGCTGCGGCGCGTCGGGGAGAAGAAGTAGCTCTTGTCGCGCCGGAGGCTGAAGAACGCGAGGCTGTCCTGGCCGTCCCCGCGGACCAGCCGCCGGACGAGCCGCCGTTCCTCCGCCGACTGCCGGACGCGCCCCGAGAACGGACGGAACCACAGGTAGAGGGCGCGCGTGGCGAGGAGCAGCGTGACGGCGGCGAGGATGTTGTCCCAGCGATCTCCTGCGAGGCCGCGCAGCTCGAGGACGAAGGCCAGGGCCGCGAGCGCGAGCAGCGCGAGTGCGGTCGCGAGCAACGGCCGGACGGAGCGTGGATCCCCGGGGACGTCGAAGCGGCTCCGGTAGCGAAGCAGGGCGACAAGGAGGACGAAGCCGAGCGTCGCCTCCTCGACGTCCAGGCCTTTCGCGAGGTGCGCGATCGAGATGCCAGTGACGAGGGCAACCGCGAGCTGCCAGGCGCGCCGGCGGCGCCGGGCGAGGAGGCGCGAGAGCCACACGAGCGCGAGCCCGAACGCAAGCGCGAGGACGCGGGCCGCGCCCGGCACTCCGGGCGGCAAGACGCCTCGCACGAAGTCCGAGCGGTCGGCGAACTCCGGCGTCAGCGCCGACACGATCCCGACGACGCCGACGACGGCGGCAGCTACCGCGAGCACCCGTTCGCCGCGGAGAGGCCTCATCGGCACGGCCTCAGGGTACCCGCCCGGCGCGGACGTGTCCCCCCGGGACGCGTCACCTGCCTGGCACGACTGGCCGCGGTTCCGCGCGGTTGCGCGGGCGCGGGATTCGGACGTGGTCCTCCGGGACCCGTCAGCTGCCTGGCACCAGGGGTACCGCGCAACCGGGGGGTGCCAGGCAGATGACCGGGCGGGAAGTGACTCGTCCCGTGGGTACGGTGCGCGGAATGCGGCCACCGACGCGGCGCTCGGCGCTCGTTCTCACGGCCAAGGTGGCCGGAGCCCTGGCGCTCGTGGCGCTCATCGTGATCGTGCGGCCGTTCGTCCCTTCGAGCCATCCGTCGTCGGGGTCGAACCTCGAGCCCTACGTCTCCGGCTTCGACGCCCCCACGTTCGTCACCGCAGCACCAGGCGAGTCCGACCGGTTGTACGTCGTCGAGCAGGCGGGCCGGATCAGGTATGTCGTCCACCGCCACATCGCGGGCACCTTCCTCGACATCAGGGCCCGCGTGAAGAGTGGAGGCGAGCAGGGGCTGCTTTCGGTCGCCTTCAGCCCCCGCTATGCGAGCGACCACCGCTTCTACGTCGACTACACGGACCGCAACGGCGATACCCGGGTCGTCGAATTCCGTTCGCGTGACCGCCGGGCCGTGATCGCAAGCGCCCGGCAGCTGCTCTTCGTGCACCAGCCGTACGCGAACCACAACGGCGGCCAGCTCGAGTTCGGCCCGGACGGGCGCCTCTACGTCGGCATGGGCGACGGCGGCGCCGAGGGTGATCCGGGCAACCGGGCGCAGGACCTGCACGACCAGCTCGGCAAGCTCCTGCGCACCGACCCCACCGCAACGCGTCCGCGCTGGCAGACCGTCGGCTACGGCCTGCGGAATCCGTGGCGCTTCTCGTTCGATCGCGCCACCGGAGATCTCTACATCGCGGACGTCGGGCAGAACACCTGGGAGGAGATCGACTTTCGCCCGCGCGTGAAGTTGAACCGCCTCGCGAACTACGGCTGGCGCATCTACGAGGGGCGGACCCGCTACGCGGCCGGCTTGGCGAGCGGGCCGGGCGGGCTCGTGTGGCCGATCAGCGTCTACTCGCACAGCGCCGGTTGCTCGGTCACCGGCGGCTACGTGTATCGCGGCCGCGCGGTGCCCGCCGAGGTCGGGCGCTACTTCTTCGGCGACTTCTGCGGCGGCACGGTCTGGAGCGTGCGCGTGCGGAACGGACGAGCCACCGACCTGCGCAAGGAGTCGGCACACATCGGGCAGCTGTCGAGCTTCGGCGAGGACGGGGACGGCGAGCTCTACGCCGTCTCGCTCGGCAGCGGGCGGCTCTACCGCCTGCTCACTCCCTGAAATCAGGCCCGAGGTGAGCCGGGCAACGGACGCGGCGCCGCCTCGACGAGACGCAAGCGGTGCTCGAGCTGGGCGACGCGCAACTCGAGCTCGTCCCATTCGTCGCGCGTGACGAGTCCGAGCTCGCGCAGCACACCGTGCAGCGTGGCGCCGGCACGCTCGCCGGCACGCACGGCGTCGCCGCGCCAGCGGGCCGTCGACTCCTCGATCCAGGCGTGCACCTCGTCGCGGCTCAGACCGCCCCGTCCGGCAAGCGTGTCGGCCAGCTCATCCGCGCGTTCCGCCGTGAGCGCAACCGCACCGACGAGCGCCAGCAGCAGCCGTTTCAGCGGGTCTTCTGGCGGTCGAGCGCTCATCTGGAACGGCGCAAACGACGCCTCAGCGGGCACGTCCGTGTGGGCGGGTGCGCCGTCGCTGGCGGCGACGCTCGCGCTTCGCCTGT
>VAYE01000259.1 GCA_005883235.1 Actinomycetota bacterium | reverse complement strand
GCATCATCACGCCCTCGAGGACGGCCTGTCCTCCGATGGGGGAGCTCACAGCCCTACCCGCGGCGGGCGCCGCCGGCCTTCTCGAGCCGCCGCTGGAAGCGCTCGACGCGGCCGCCGGTGTCGAGCAGCTTCTGCTTGCCCGTGTAGAACGGGTGGCAGTTCGAGCAGATCTCGACGTGCAGCTCGGGCTTCGTCGATCGCGTCTGGAACGTGTTCCCGCACGAGCAGGTGACCGTCGCCAGGACGTACTCGGGATGGATTCCGGCCTTCATCGCTCGGCCAGGATAGCAACGGCCGCTTGGGGCGCCACGTTTCCGCCTGAGACGACGGCGGCGACCTTGGAGCCAGGCTCGAGCTCGACCTTTCCGGCCAGGAGGGCGGCCGCGGTCGCCGCTCCCGCGACCTCGCAGGCGAGCTTCATGCGGCCGTACACGAACCGGAACCCCTCCCTCAGGTCGTCCTCGGTGACGAGCACCGACTCGACCCCGAGCGCGCTGCAGATCCGGACGCAGTTGCCGCCTGCGTAGGGGCCGTTCAGGCCGTCTGCGATCGACCGCGCCTCGACCGTCACGGGCTCGCCGACCTTCAGGCTCTCGTGCAGCGCCGCCGACAGCTCGGGCTCGATCGCGACGACGCGTGCATCGGGACGGAGGGCCTTGACCGCGGTGGCGATCCCGGAGACGAGCCCTCCGCCTCCGACCTGCACGAGCACGACGTCGACGTCGGGAAGGTCCTCGACGATCTCGAGCCCGACCGTCCCCTGCCCCGCCATCACGACCGGGTCGTCGTAGGGATGGACGAGGGTGCGGCCCGTCTCGGCGACGAGCGCGTCGAGCCGCTCGAACGCGGCCGGAATGTCGGGCGCCTCGGTGTCGATCGTCGCGCCGTAGGCGCGGGCGGCGGCGATCTTCGTCGGGCTCGCCGTCTCCCACATCACGACGAGCGCGTCGATGTCCTCGACCGCGGAGGCGTAGGCGAGCGCCTGCGCGTGGTTGCCGGCCGAGATCGAGATCACGCCGCGGCGCTTCTCCTCCGGCGACAGCGTGGCGAGCTTGTTCAGCACGCCGCGCGGC
>VAYE01000258.1 GCA_005883235.1 Actinomycetota bacterium | reverse complement strand
ATCGCCGTCGGCACGACGGCCGAGAGCACGACGACGGTGACGAGCAGCGAGAACTGGGTGCGGTCGATGATCCCGGCGCCGAGGCCGTAGAGCGACGAGATCGTCCCGAAGGTGAGGCCGGTGCTCATGAGCAGGGTCATGAAGGCGGCGTGCCGCGGCGCTGCGCGGCGGGCGAGCGGCAGGACGAACGCCGCCTTCGGCAGCATCTTGGCGGCGAGGAGCACAGCGAGCACCCCGAGGTTCGCGACGACCGAGCCGAGCGAGACGTTCAGGCCGCCCTTGAGGAAGAAGAACGGCGTCAGGAACGCGAAGGCGACGACCCGGAGCCGCTTCTGCTCCTCGCGGTGCTCGGCGAAGTGGCGGCTCATCACGAGCCCGAGCACGAACGCGGGCAGGACGGCGTGGCCGTTGGCGGCGTCGGCCAGCACCATCAGCAGGAGCAGACAGGCGAAGACAAGCTTGATCTCGGGCTCGATCACCCGGTTGCCGTAGCGGCGAAAGAAGGCGGGCGCGATCCTCGGCAGCGCGAGCACGAGCCCGACCGAGACCGCGAGGAAGAGCGGGTACCAGAGGTTCGGCTTGACGAAGATCGCCGAGAGCGCGAGGGCAGTGCAGAGGTCGGTGACGAAGGTCGCGCTCATCAGGAGCTTCCCGACCCCGGTGTCGGTCAGCCCGCGCTCGACGAGCACGGCGTAGACGACGGCGAGCGAGGTCGTGGAGAGCGCCGTCCCCGCGATCAGCGAGGCCCGCGTCGTCCAGCCGAGCAGGAGCCATGCGACGAGCGAGGCGACGAGGAACGGACCGGAGAACGAGGCGACGCCGATCCCGACCGACGCCTCGAGCCGCCGCCGCATGTAGCCGGGATCGACCTCCATCCCGGCGAGGAAGGTGAGGACGATCGAGGCGAAGGAGGCGACGAAGTCGAGCCAGTCCTGGGAGTGCAGGCCGAAGACGTTGCCGACGACGACGCCGAGCGTGAGCTCGAGGAGCGCGACCGTCACGCCGACCTCGACCGAGACGACACTCGCCACGAGCACGACCGCCGAGAGAGCTGCCGCCAGTTGAATTGGATCCATGTCGACCTCCACTTCGCGTCGGGTGACGTTCGGTAGAGGCCATCAGCCCCAGGCGGCGGGGCGGTTGGGCGCGAGCCTCATCGCGCTTTTTTCGCGCGCGAATACTACGTCAGCGTGTACTCCGGCCCCGAGCCGCCCTCGGGCGGAGTCAGGCGGCCGCCCCTGGCGGAGAT
>VAYE01000267.1 GCA_005883235.1 Actinomycetota bacterium | reverse complement strand
TCGACGAGACGCCGATCGTGCCGAGCATCTCCTCCCGATCCGCCTCCGTGAGCGAGAGGAAGCGCGTCACTGCCCGGCGAGGAGCTGCTTGTAGGCCTCCGCGTCGAGCAGCGAATCGACCTCGCTCGGATCGGTGAGCCGGATCCGAACGAGCCAGCCCTCGCCGTACGGGGCCTCGTTCACGGTCTCGGGCTCGTCGACGACCTTGCGGTTCACCTCGACGACCTCGCCGGAGACCGGCGCGATCACCTCCGAGACGGCCTTGACCGATTCGACCTCGCCGTAGGAGGAGTCCTTCGTGACCTGCGAGCTTTCCTCGGGTGGCTCGAAGTGGACGAGCTCGCCGAGCGCGTCCTGCGCGAACCAGGTGATCCCGAGCGTCGCCTCGTCGCCGTCGATTCGGGCCCAGTCGTGCTCCGGGTGGTACTTGAGGTCGTCCGGATAGGTCTCGGCTGCGGCCACGCGTGGTCCTCCTAGTCGTCGCGCTTGTAGATCGGCTTCTTCACGACCCGCGCCCTGCGGGCGCGTCCCCGGACGTCGATCGTCAGCTCGCTGTCCGGTACGGCTACGGCCGCGTCGACATAACCCATGCCGATGCCGACGTCGAGCATCGGCGAGAGCGATCCGGACGTGACCTCATCGCCCTCGGCGATCGCCATGCCGGCGCGCGGGATCGCCCTGTCCACCATGACGAAGGCGGCGAGCCGACGCCGCGGCCCCTCGTCCTTCACGCGCCGCAGCTCGGCCACGCCGGTGAACTCCTTGTCGAGCGCGCAGACCCAGCCGAGGCCGGCGGAGATGGCGTCGGTCTCGGCGGTGATGTCGTTGCCGTGGAGCGGATAGCAGACCTCGAGCCGAAGCGTGTCGCGCGCGCCGAGGCCGCACGGCTTGGCCCCGCGTTCCAGCACGGCGTCCCAAAGCCGGACCGCGTCGTCGGTCTCCACGAGCAGCTCGACTCCCCGCTCGCCGGTGTAGCCCGTGCGGTTGACCATGCACTCGACGCCGTCTAGCTCGCCCTCGGCGAAGGTGAACGGCTTCGCGTCGGGTAGACCCAGCCGCTGCGTTCACGATCAGCAGGAAGCGACGTGGCTCGAGCTTGTAGACGATCAGGTCGTCGACGATCCCGCCGCGCTCGTTCGTGAGGAGCGTGTACTGCGCCTCGCCGACTCCGATCCGGTCGAGGTCGTTGGAGAGGAGGCCCTGGAGCAGCTCCCCGGCGCGCGGGCCCTCGACCTCGAGCTCGCCCATGTGGGACACGTCGAAGACGCCGCAGTCGGTGCGCACCGCCCGGTGCTCCCCAATGACGCCGTCGTACTGCACGGGCATCTCCCAGCCGGCGAACGGAACCAGGCGGGCGCCGAGCTCGACGTGACGGGCATGGAGAGGCGTGCGCTGGAGGGTCTGCATTCGCGGGGATGCTACTCGCCAGTCCCCAAAACGGCGCCGCTCCGGCGTTCGGGCCGGAGCGGCTGACCGGGTCATCAGGCGGGCCGGCTCGGAGAGCCAACCCTGAGGGCACGCCGACGCTCTTGACGGCACACGGACCCGAGAAACATCGTGCTGCGAGAGGAGTGCACGTCGGCTCGCGCCGAAGCAGCAGTCCTAGCTGTCGCGGAGGAACGACGGCACCTCGAGGACCTCTTCCGAGACCTCGAAGCGCTCGCCCGTGGCCACACGCTCGGCCGGCTCTTCCACCGGCACGCCGTGCTCGCGGCGACGGCGCCGGCGCTGGGCGCCGAAGCCGGTGGCGATCACCGTCACGCGCACCTCGTCCTTGAGGCTCTCGTCGATGACGGCGCCGAAGATGACGTTCGCGTTCTGGTCGGCGGCGCCGGTGACGACCTCGGCCGCCTCGTTGACCTCGAACAGCCCGATGTCCGTCGGGCCGGTGATGTTGAGGAGGATGCCGGTCGCGCCCTCGATCGACGCCTCGAGGAGCGGCGACGACACGGCGGTGCGCGCCGCCTCGGCCGCGCGGCTCTCGCCGGAGGCGACGCCGATGCCCATGAGCGCCGACCCCGCGTCGCGCATGATCGTGCGGACGTCGGCGAAGTCGAGGTTGACGAGCCCGGGCACGGTGATCAGGTCGGTGATTCCCTGCACGCCCTGGCGGAGGATGTCGTCCGCCATCCGGAACGCCTCCACGATCGACGTCTTCTTTTCCACCACCTGGAGGAGCCGGTCGTTCTCGATCACGATCAGCGTGTCGACGCGGTCGCGGAGGCTCTCGATGCCGCGCTCGGCCTGCTCGGCCCGCCGGCGCCCCTCGAAGGCGAACGGGCGGGTGACGACGCCGACGGCGAGCGTGTCGAGCTCACGCGCGAGCTCGGCCAGGATCGGTGCGCCGCCGGTCCCTGTGCCGCCGCCCTCGCCGGCGGTGATGAAGACCATGTCCGCACCCTTGAGCGCTTCCTTGAGCTCGTCGCGGCTCTCGTGCGCGGCGGCCTGGCCAACCGCGGGATCGGCGCCTGCCCCCAGCCCTCTCGTCACCTTGGCGCCGATGTGGATCTTGACGTCGGCGTCGCACATGAGCAGCGCCTGGGCGTCGGTGTTCACGGCGATGAACTCGACCCCGGAGAGGCCTGCGTCGACCATGCGGTTGACCGCGTTCGTGCCGCCGCCGCCGATCCCGACGACCTTGATCACTGCCAGGTAGTTGCCCGTCTGTTCTCTCACTCTCGACCTGCCTCAGCGTCAACCTTCGGTGGAGCGTCCGACGCACGGTGCGGCGGAGCGACCTGAGGGTACGTCGCATCGTCGGCTCTGTCAACGGGAATGCGTCCGGAAACCCTCAACCTCGACCTACGGGTTGAGCGTTCTCGGAGCCGGCGACCGGCCGCGCCGGAAGGCTCACGTCGAGGTAGGCCGCCCCGCGGACGAGCGGGAAGATCCGCGCGGCGACGGCGAGCTTGAGCGCGAGGTTCTGCTCGTCGCCGAGGCGAAGCTGGAGCCCTGAGCGCAGTGCGAAGACGAGCGACCCGCCTGTCGTGGAAACGTCGCGTACGTGTCCTCGGAACCCGACGCGTCGCGCGATCGCAAGCGCCGCTGCCGCCTGCCCGCCCTCGTCGGGCGACACGGTGGCGCCGATCTGGACGTCGGCGCTTCGAGGCAGCCAGACTCGCGGCAGCGCCCGGTCGGTGCCGCGCGCGAGCGCGCGGAGCACGCGCCCGCGCGCGGAGACGAGCCAGGCGGAGGCGCCCTGTCGGATGACCGCGACCGGCCGCTCCGGGACGACGACGACACGCAGCGTGTTCGGAAAGGCGCGGTCGTACGTCGCGCTCTGCACGTCGGGCACGGCTGCGAGCCGGCCCTCGACGTCCGAGCCGTGCAGCGCGAGCAGGCTCTTCCCCTCGAGCGGCCGGAGCGCCGCCCGCACGTGCGCCGCCGCCGCGCCGTGGACGCCGCTGACCTCGATCGAGCGGACGGCGAACAGCGGCGTCTCACGCGCGACGAGGTAGAGGACGCCCGCCGCGCCGAGAGAGGCTGCCGCGACGAGGAGCGCGCGGCCCGTCGGCACAAGGCGCGCGGCAGTGCTAGCCCTCCGAGGAGCTCGACCTCGTGCCGCAGCTCGACGCCGAACTGCTCCAGCGCGCGCCGCCGGGCCTCCTGCATCAGCGCCAGCGCGTCGGCCGAGCGCGCGCCGCCGGCGTTCTCGATGAAGTTCGCGTGGCGCGGCGAGATCTGGGCGCCTCCGACCCGGTGGCCTTTCAGGCCGCACGCCTCGAGCATCCGACCTGCCGAGAGCTCGTGGTCGGGGTTCTTGAAGACGCTTCCGAAGGTTCGCTTGTTCGTCGGCTGGGCGGCTTTGCGTTGCGCCTGCATCTCCGCGATCGTCCCCCGGATCTCGTCGGCGGGCCGCGGCGCGAGCCGGAGCTCCGCGCGGGCGACCACCTGGCCGTGCCTGAGCTCCGAATGCCGGTAGCGGAGCCCGAGCTCTTCCGGCGTCCTCCAAGCCGCGCCGTTCCCGTCGACCACGAGGGCGCGCACGAGGATCTGCGCCCAGTCGCCGCCGTAGGCACCCGCGTTCATCCAGACGCCGCCGCCGACGGTGCCGGGGATGGCGCAGGCGAACTCGAACCCGCCGAGCCCCGCGGCGCGCGCCCGGTGCAGGCAGACGGCGTTCGCGGCGCCGCCGCCGGCGACGAGGAGGTCGCCGTCGATCTCGGCCGCCGCGAGGTCGCCCCCGAGCCGGAGGACGAGCGCCTCCACGCCGTCGTCGGCGACGAGGAGGTTCGACCCGAGCCCCACCGTCGCCACCGGCAGGTCTCGCTCGCGCGCCCACGCAAGCGCCTCGTGCAGCTCGTCGAGCGACTCCGGCCGGGCGAAGGCGCGCGCCGGCCCGCCCGTGCCGAGCGTCGTGAAGCGCGCGAGCGGGACGTTCTCCTCGATCCTCACCGGAGCGCCTCGAGGACGAGGGGTACTGCCCGGTCGACGTCTCCGGCGCCGACGACGAGCACGACGTCGCCGGCATCGGCCCACTCCGCGACGATGCGTGCGCCGTCGGCGGGGTCGGGCGCCCAGCCGATCCGCATCCCGGGACGCACCTCGGCCGCGGCGTCGACGACGGCCTTCCCCGACAGGTCCGGCGGGACCTCCTCCCGAGCGGCGTAGATCTCCGTGACGCACGCCGAGTCG
>VAYE01000266.1 GCA_005883235.1 Actinomycetota bacterium | reverse complement strand
GAGCCAGCGCGCGAAGAGGTCCGCGAGCTCGGCCTCCGAGGCGAACGTGACGTGGTGGTCGAGCTCGACGTTCGTGACGACCCCGATCTCCGGGCGGAGGAGCTCGATCGTCCGATCCGACTCGTCGCCCTCGACGACGAGCCAGCCTTCGCCGGTGCCCGCGTTGCCGCCGAGCTGCGGCACCTCCGCGCCGATCACGAAGGCCGGGTCGCGGCCGAGCTCGCGGAGCGCGAACGCGATCAGCGCCGTCGTCGTCGACTTGCCGTGCGTGCCGCCGACGACGATCGAGCGGCGGAGCGAGACGAGCTCGGCGAGGAACTCGGCGC
>VAYE01000265.1 GCA_005883235.1 Actinomycetota bacterium | reverse complement strand
GGACGAGCTCGAGGTCTCCGCGACCTGCGACGAAGGCGAGGTGATGGCCGTCCGCCACCGCGAGCTGCCGATCGACGGCGTCCAGTTCCACCCCGAGTCGGTCCTGACCCCGCTCGGGCCGGAGCTGGCGCAGAATTTCCTGGCCGGCCGATGATCCAGCAGGCCCTCTCACGACTCCTCGACGGACACGACCTCACGCGTGCGGAAGCCCGCGGCGTGATGGACGAGGTCATGGCCGGCGAGGCTAGCCCCGCGCAGATCGCCGGCTTCCTCGTCGCGCTGCGTGCGAAGGGCGAAACCGCCGAAGAGATCGCCGGCTGCGCCGAGGCGATGCGGGAGCACGCGCTCACCGTCCGGCCCGCGCGCGACGACCTCGTGGACACGGCCGGCACGGGCGGGGACGGCGCCGGGACGCTCAACATCTCCACCGCCGCCGCCCTCGTCGCGGCGGCCGCCGGGGCGGGGGTGGCGAAGCACGGCAACCGCGCCGTCTCGTCCGCCTCCGGCTCGGCCGACGTCCTCGAGGCGCTCGGCTTCGAGCTCGAGCTGCCGCCCGAGCGGATCGCACGGTCGATCGACGAGCTCGGCTTCGGCTTCCTCTTCGCCCCCGCGCACCACCCGGCGATGAAGCACGCCGCGCCGGTTCGGCGCGAGCTGGCGACGCGCACCGTCTTCAACGTGCTCGGGCCGCTGACGAACCCGGCCGGGGCGCGGGCGCAGGTGGTCGGGGTGTTCGCGCCCGAGCTCGTGCGCACGCTCGCCGAGGTGCTGGCGCAGCTCGGCGCGCGGCGCGCGTTCGTCGTCCACGGCGCGCACGGGATCGACGAGCTCTCCCCGGCGGGGCCGAACCTCGTCTGCGAGGTGGTGAACGGGTCGGTGCACGAGCGGACGATCGACCCGCAGGAGCTCGGCGTCCGGCGCTGCGCGCCCGACGATCTCCTCGGCGGGACGCCGGCGCACAACGCCGAGCGGATACGGGCCGTCCTCGCCGGCGAGGACGGCGGCGCGCGCGATGCGATCCTCCTCAACGCCGCGGGCGCGATCGCCGCGGCCGGCCACGCCGCCGACCTCCGCGAGGGGCTCGAGCTCGCCCGCGAGGCCGTCGACTCGGGCGCGGCGGCGGTGCGGCTCGACGCGCTGGTGGCATTCTCACGCCATGCGGTTTCGGGACGCGCTGACTAGGCCCGGGCTGGGCGCGGTCGCCGAGGTCAAGCGCCGCTCGCCCTCGGCCGGCGACCTGCGGCCGGACGCGGACCCGGCGCGGCTCGCCCGCGCGTTCGAGCAGGCGGGCGCGGCCGCGTGCTCGATCCTCGTCGACGAGCGTTTCGGCGGGTCGTGGGACGACCTGCGTGCGGCCCGCGCCGCCGCGGCGCTGCCGCTCCTCGCCAAGGGCTTCTTCTCGCGCGCGGAGGACCTCCGTACCGCGAAGGAGGCCGGGGCCGACGCCGTCCTGCTCCTCCTGCGCGACCTCGACGATGCGACGTGCACCCGCCTGCTCGCGGAGGCCCAGGCGCTCGGCCTGGACGCGCTCGTCGAGGCGCACGACGCGGAGGAGCTCGAGCGCACAGTCGCCCTGGGCGCGCCGGTCGTCGGGGTCAACGCGCGCGACCTCTCGACCTTCGAGATCGACCGGCGCACGCAGCTCGAGCTCGTGGCGCGGTCTCCACGCGACCGCACCGTGATCGCCGAGAGCGGCGTCCACACGCGGGCGCAGGCGGCCGCGGCGGAGCTCGCGGGCGCGGACGCGGTCCTCGTCGGCTCGGCGCTCATGCGCGCCCCGGACCCGCCCGCGAAGCTGCGCGAGCTCCTGTCACGGCCGCTCGTGAAGGTGTGCGGGCTGACGCGGCAGGAGGACGTGGACGTCGCCGCCGAGGCCGGCGCGGACCTGCTCGGCTTCGTCCTGGTGGAGAAGAGTCCGCGGCGCGCGGAGGCGGTGCTCGACGTGCCCGAGACGGCGCTGTCGGTGGCGGTGTTCGTGGCCGAGACGGCGGAGACGCCCGCCGACCTCGTGCAGCTCTACCCCGACGACGGCGGCGACGTGCGGGGGCGCGAGGCGCTCCTCCTG
>VAYE01000264.1 GCA_005883235.1 Actinomycetota bacterium | reverse complement strand
GCTACCGGCGTCTCCCTCTCCTTCGTCTTCGGCGTCGCCGCGGTAGTGCTCTTCGGCTGGGCCGGAGGGCTGGTCGCCGTGGTGGCAGCACCGGCCGTCGGCCAGCTGCTCGACCGCCGTTCGGCGGTGCGGGTCGCCTACAACACCTCCGTCCACGGGCTCTCGGCGGGCGCGGGCGGTCTCTTGATCGCGCCGGTCCGCGGGGACGGCGTCGGCAGGCTCGTCGCCCAGGTCGCGTTGTGCGCGCTCGGACAGCACGTCGTGAACACCATCCTCGTCAGCGGCGTCGTCAGCGCTTCGTCCGGACGACGGCTCCCCACCTTGCTTCGCGCGAACGTGCGAGCGACGGCCCTTCCCTTTGCGCTCATGGCCTCCGCGGCCCTGATGCTCGTCGTGCTGTGGCAGCGGTCGCCGATCCTCTCCGCCGCCCTGGTCGGACCTCTTCTCGCCATCGCCCTGTACCAGCGCTCGACGCACCGGGCCCTGAGCGCGATGCGACTCGCCCTCACCGACCCTTTGACCGGCCTCGGCAACCATCGGCATTTCCACGAGCGGCTGCGCGACGAGCTGCAGGACGCCCGCCGGGACGGCCGCCGGCTCACGCTGTGCCTCGTCGACATCGACGACTTCAAGCTGGTGAACGACCGGTTCGGGCACCCGGCCGGTGACCGCGTCCTGGCCGAGGTCGCGGCCCGGCTCCGGCAGGGCGGCGAGTCGTTCCGCCTCGGCGGAGACGAGTTCGCGCTGATCCTGGCCGGTGCCTCAGAGGATTCGGCGGCCCGCACGGCCCGTTCGATCGTCGAGCGGATCGCAGCCGTCGAGCTCGAGGTGGTCGGCTCGGTCACCGTGAGCGCCGGCCTCGCCTCGACCGAGCCTGCGCGCGGCGATCAGGGCGACCTCATCCGTCGGGCGGACGGCGCCCTCTACACGGCGAAGCAGAACGGGAAGAATTCCGTCCGGCTGGCGGCGCCGGAGCTCGGTCTCGGCGCCCTTCGCCGGTTGGGCGAGGCCGTGGACAACCGCGTGCGTCGTCGCGCGGCGGCAAGCCTCGCCGCAGCGGTCGACGAGCGTGAGGCCTCCGTGCCTGGGAACTCGCTCCGCGTCGGCGAGCTGGCGGCGAGGATCGCGGTCAGGCTCGGCGTCGAGCCCGACGAGGTGGAGCTCGTCTGGCTGGCCGGGAGCCTCCACGATCTCGGGAAGCTCGCGATCCCGGAAGAGATCCTCCGGAAGCGCGACCCGTTGACGCCCGAGGAGCGAAGCGCGGTCGAGGGACACGCGAAGGTCGGCTCCTCGATGCTCGCCGACGCCGCCGCCGAGCCGATCGCACGCTGGGTGCGCCATCACCACGAACGCTGGGACGGCAGCGGGTATCCGGACGGCATCCTCGCGGGAGAGATCCCGCTCGGGGCGCGCATCCTATTCGTCGCCGACGCCTACCAGGCGATGACGTCGAGCCGGCCGTACCGGGCCGCGTTGACCCCGCGCGAGGCGCTGACCGAGCTGCGGCGCTGCGCGGGGACGCAGTTCGACCCCGAGATCGTGTCGGCCCTCGCCGACGAGGTCGGCCTCGCCGCGCGGCGGGCCGACGC
>VAYE01000263.1 GCA_005883235.1 Actinomycetota bacterium | reverse complement strand
GCGGCGTGGGCCGCGACGACGTCCTCCCGCGTGTGCACCACCACCACTCGAACGGCCGACATGGCCGTCGCGATCTCCGCGTCCGGCTCTGCGGCCTCGTTCGCGGCGGGGTCGAGCTCGACGCCGAGGAAGCCGAGCCGCGCGCAGATCCCGGCCCGCACGGGCGCCGAGCCCTCGCCGACCCCGGCCGTGAAGACGAGGGCGTCGAGGCCGCCGAGCGCGACGGTCATGGCCGCGACCGCGCCCGCGATCCGGTACGTGTAGACGGCGAGCGCGAGCGTGCCCTCCAGCTTGCGCGGGTCGTCGGTGCCGCCGAGGCCGACGAGACCCGACTCGTGCTCGAGCGCGCGGTCGAGCGCGTCGACCGTCACTGCCTCGGTGCGGAGCAGGTGGAGGAGCGCGCCTGGGTCGACCGAGACGGCGCGCGTCGCCATCGGCACGCCCTCGAGCGGCGTGAAGCCCATCGTCGTGTCCACCGAGCGCCCGTCCCGGACGGCCGTGACCGAGCAGCCGCCGCCGAGGTGGCAGACGACGAGCCGCGGCACCGGCACCCGCTCGGCCGCCCACTGCACGGAGAGGCCGTGGAACCCGTAGCGCCTGATCCCGTGCTCCTCGCGGAAGCGCCGCTGGAGGGCGTACGTCGAGGCCTCGGGCGGCAGCGTGGCGTGGAAGGCCGTGTCGAATACGGCGACGTGCGGGACGTCCGGCAGGGCGCGCCGCGCGCTCCCGATCGCCTTCAGCGCGGGGTGGTTGTGCAGCGGCGCGAGGTCGGCGAGCGCGGCGAGCTCGCGCTCGACCTCGTCGTCGATCACGACCGGCTCGCGGAAGCGTGGGCCGCCGTGGACGACGCGGTGCGCCACCGCCTCGACGTCGCCCGGCGCAGCCGCCAGCGACGCGACCGGCTCGGCCGTCCCATCAGCCTCCACCAACGAAAGCTTCAGGCTCGTCGAGCCCGCGTTGACGACTAGGACGCGTTGATGAGACACAGGCGGATCGACCGGTCGTTTCAGACGGACGTGCAGGCCAAGCCTGCACGCCCTGACGACGGCACCGCAAGCGGTGCCTCAGTACGGCCAGGTCCAGTCGCGGATCGCCGGCGCGTCCTCGCCGTGCTCGCGGGTCCACATCCGAGCGCGCAGGCGCTCGTCGACCATGTCCTGGCGGAGGCGCCCGCAGGTGTCCGCGAGGCCCGGCACGCGGTCGATCACGTCCATGACGAGGTGGAAGCGGTCGAGGTCGTTCAGCATGACCATGTCGAAGGGCGTCGTCGTCGTGCCCTCCTCCTGGTAGCCGCGCACGTGCAGGTTGTCGTGGTTCGTGCGCCGGTAGGTGAGGCGATGGACGAGCCACGGGTAGCCGTGGTAGGCGAAGACCACCGCCCGGTCGGTCGTGAAGAGCGCGTCGAACTCCGCGTCGGCGAGGCCGTGCGGGTGCTCGGTGTCCGGCTGGAGCCGCATCAGGTCGACGACGTTGACGACGCGCACCCGGAGGTCGGGCAGCCGGTCGCGCAGGATCGCGGCCGCGGCGAGCGTCTCCAGCGTCGGGACGTCGCCGCAGCACCCGAGGACGACGTCCGGCTCGCCCCGGTCGTCGGAGGAAGCCCACTCCCAGATCCCGATCCCACGTGTGCAGTGGACGATCGCGTCGTCCATCGAGAGGTAGTCGAGCGCCGGCTGCTTGCCCGCGACCACGACGTTCACGTAGTGCCGGCTGCGCAGGCAGTGGTCGGCGACCGAGAGCAGGCAGTTGGCGTCCGGCGGCAGGTAGACGCGCACGATCTCGGCCTTCTTGTTCATCACGTGGTCGATGAACCCCGGATCCTGGTGCGAGAAGCCGTTGTGGTCCTGCCGCCAGACGTGTGACGAGAGCAGGTAGTTGAGCGAGGCGATCGGCCGCCGCCAGGGAATCTCGCGCGTCACCTTCAGCCACTTCGCGTGCTGGTTGAACATCGAGTCGACGATGTGGATGAAGGCCTCGTAGCAGTTGAAGAGCCCGTGCCGGCCCGTGAGCAGGTAGCCCTCGAGCCAGCCCTGGCAGAGGTGCTCCGAGAGGACCTCCACCACCTGGCCGTCCGGGGCGAGGTTCTCGTCGGTCGGCTCGATCTTCGCCTCCCACTCTCGCGGTGACGCCGTGAAGACGGCGCCGAGCCGGTTCGACTCCGTCTCGTCGGGGCCGAAGAGGCGGAACGTGTCCGGGTTGCGGGCGACGACGTCGCGGAGGAAGCCGCCGAGGACGCGCGTCGCCTCGCTGAAGGTCGTGGCCGGCTTGGCCACCTCGACGGCGTAGTCGCGGAAGTCGGGCAGGGCGAGGTCGCGGAGGAGCGCGCCGCCGTTCGCGTGCGGGTTCGCGCTCATACGCCGGTTGCCGCGCGGCGGCAGGTCCGTGAGCTCGCGGGCGAGGCGGCCCTCGCCGTCGAAGAGCTCCTCCGGCCGGTAGCTCCGCAGCCAGTCCTC
>VAYE01000262.1 GCA_005883235.1 Actinomycetota bacterium | reverse complement strand
CTCCTTCGAGACTTAGCAACAGTCTGTTGCAAGGAGACGGTTCGAACTGTCGCCCACGCCGCGGCCGCGAACGCGAGCGCGGCGAA
This sequence comes from Actinomycetota bacterium, assembly GCA_005883235.1. The sequence continues at coordinate 2,607 of VAYE01000262.1, read as the reverse complement.
CGCCACGTGGAGCGGGCGCCAGATCACGAGCGCGGCTGTGCCGAAGAGGACGAGAGCCGTAAGCGACGGGCGCAGCAGCTGCCGGTGGGCCAGCCGAGCGGCGACGACGAGGGCGACCAGGGGCGGCACGGCCAAGGCAGCCAACGCGCGGTGCGCTGTGCCGAGCCCCGCCGCCCCGCTCACGACCGCGAGGAGCGTCGCACCCGTCGCGGCGAGGGCGGTCAGGCGCAGCCAGACTCCCGGAGCGACGGCCGTCATCGAACCTCCGCGAGCCGCTGCCGCAGGTCGCGCAGCGGCCGGGCGCTCGTCACGTAGGGGACGCGGTCGAAGTTCCAGTCCGGTGGCGGCGAGGTCGTGTACCACTCGAGCGTGTCCCCGAGCCACGGGTCGTTTCCGACGCGCCGGCCCACCCGTGCCGTCTTCACCACGTTGACGACGAAGACGAGCACCCCGAGCGCGAGGATCCCGGACCCGATCGACGACACCAGGTTGTAGGCCTCCCACAGGCCGTGGTGGTCGTAGGTGTAGATCCGGCGCGGCATCCCGAGGAGCCCCAGCATGTGCTGCGGGAAGAACGTGAGGTTGAAGCCGACGAACGTGAGCCAGAAGTGTGCCTTCCCCAGGCGCTCGTCGAGCACACGCCCGAACATCTTCGGCCACCAGTAGTAGAGGCCCGCGAACAGCCCGAACGCGGTCCCGCCGAAGAGGACGTAGTGCATGTGCGCGACCACGTAGTACGTGTCCGTCACCTGCCAGTCGACGGGGAAGGCGGCGAGGAAGATCCCCGAGAGCCCGCCGATCGTGAAGAGGCCGACGAAGCCGAGCGCGAAGAGGAGCGGCGTGTCGAAGATCAGGTTGCCGCGCCACGTCGTCGCGATCCAGTTGAAGATCTTGATCCCCGTCGGGACGGCGATCGTCATCGACGACAGCATGAAGAAGACGTTGAGGTAGGTCGGCAGGCCCACCGAGAACATGTGGTGCGCCCACACGAGCATCGAGTAGAAGCCGATCGCGACCGTCGAGAACGCGATCGCCTTGTAGCCGAAGATCGGCTTGCGCGAGAAGACGGGGATGACCTCGGAGATGATCCCCATCGCGGGCAGCACCATGACGTAGACCTCGGGGTGCCCGAAGAACCAGAAGAGGTGCTGGTAGAGCACGGCGTTCCCGCCCTTCGACGGGAGGAAGAAGTGGGTGCCGACCTGGCGGTCGAGGAGGAGGAGGGTCAGCGCGCCGGCGAGCTCCGAGAGCGCGATCAGGATCAGGATCGCGTAGATCTCGACCGACCACACGAACAGGGGGAGACGCATCCAGCTCATGCCGCGCGTGCGCATGTTGTGGATCGTCACGATGAAGTTGATCGCCCCGATCACGGACGAGATCGAGGTCAGGTGGATGGCGAGGATCCAGAGGTCCTGGCCGTGGCCGGGCGAGAAGAACTTCTCCGAGAGCGGCGGGTAGCTGTACCAGCCCGCCCGCGGGCCGCCGTGGGCCGCGAACCAGCTCGACATGAGGACGATCCCGCCGAGCAGGTAGAGCCAGTACGAGAGCGCGTTCAGCCGCGGGAAGGCCATGTCGCGCGCGCCGATCATCAGGGGAACGAGGAAGTTCGCGAAGCCGGCGAGGATGGGGACGACGAACAGGAAGATCATCGTCGTCCCGTGCATCGTGAAGAGCTCGTCGTAGCTGTCGCGCGTCACGAAGTGCTCGTTCGGCGTCGCGAGCTGCGCCCGCATCAGCAGCGCGAAGATCCCCCCGATCAGGAAGAAGAGCAGGCTCGTGCCGATGTAGAGGATCCCGATCCGCTTGTGGTCGACCGTCGTGACCCAGCTCGCGAAGCGGCCCTGGGTCCACGGGATGCGGGTCGGGAGAGCGGTCTCCTCAGCGGCCACTGCCGCCTCCGACGATCGTGGCGCCGAGGTACGCGAAGAGAGCGTCGAGCTGCTGCTTCGTCCAGCCGTCGGCGACCGGGGGCATGACGCCCGGCACGTTCGGCTGGTCACGGCCGTTGCGGACGATCGTCTCGAGGCCCTTCCGGTCGGTGAGGAGCGGGCTCGACGAGATCTTGGGCCCGTAGTCGCCCTGTCCCTTCAGGCCGTGGCACTTCGCGCACACGCCGACCCACTCGGAGCGCCCGAGCTGCTTCGTCGCCTGCGAGGCGAGCCAGCGCTCGTAGTCGGCGCGCGACTGGACGATCACGCGGGCCTGCATCGCGGCGTGGAAGATCCCGCAGAACTCGCCGCACTGGCCGCGGTAGGTGCCGATTGCGGACGTCTTGAACCAGGTGTGGTTCGTCTTGCCGGGGATGGCGTCGAACTTGCCCCCGAGCTCCGGGATCCACCAGCTGTGGTCGACGTCGCGCGAGTGGATGGCGAGCGTGACCACCTTGTTCACGGGCGCGTGAAGCTCGTCGATCGAGACCGCGCCGTTCGGGTAGGTGAACTGCCAGTAGAACTGGTGCGCGTCGATTCGCACGTCCACGTGAGCCCCGGCCGCGCGGGCCTTCGGGACGTCCTTGATCCCCGGCAGCTTGTAGAAGACGAAGGCGCCGATCGCCGCCAGGATGAGCACGGGGATCGCCGTCCAGATCAGCTCGAGCCGCGTGTG
>VAYE01000034.1 GCA_005883235.1 Actinomycetota bacterium | reverse complement strand
CTCGTTCTTCGAGCGCGCGTACCCGGCGAAGGCGGCCCAGCTCGCGGCGGCGCCCCACGCGCGCGTGCTCGCGAACGTCAAATACGCCGACTGGCTGCTCTGGAAGGACCCGCAGCTCGCCGGGCGGATCGCCTACGACGCCCGGCTCGAGCTGCTCCGGCGCTCGCGAATCCTCCAGATCTACGACTTCGGCCTCCCGTTCGGCGGCTCGTGGCGCTCGACCGTCCGCGGCTACGACCTGCTCGTGCTCGACCGCGTGAACGACCGGTTCGCGATCCGCGGCCTTCTCTCGGAGCCGGGAAGCCGGCTCGTCTACGAGACCGCCGGGCTCGTCGTCGTGGGCCGCTCCCCGTCGAGAAACGCGCGGTAGAGGATCTCCGTCCGGTCGGTCGCGCGAGCCTCGAGAAAGTGCACTAGTGCACGACGTCGGCCGGCCCGGCCCATCCGCGCCGCCCGCGCGGGGTCGCGGGCGAGCTCGACGATTGCGCTGGCGAGCGGCTCGACCTCGGCGGGTGGGACGAGCAGGCCCGTCTCCCCGTCGCGCACGATGTCGCCGAGCCCGCCGATCGCGGCCGCGATCACCGGGCGCGCCCGCTCCATCGCCTCGAGCGCGACCATCCCGAAGCCCTCCCCCAGCGACGGGACGACGACGATTCCCGCCTCCTCGATCGCCTGCTGCACCGGCACCACATGGCCGAGGAAGCGGACGGCGTCCTCGAGCTCGAGCTCCTTCGCGAGGGCGCGGAGCGCCGGCTCGAGCGCGCCGCGGCCCGCGATCGCAAGCTCGACCTCCGGCACCTCGAGCCGCGCCTGCGCGAGCGCGCGCAGGAGGACGACGTGCCCCTTGATCGGGATCAGCCTGCCGACGCAGAGAAGCCGCGGCGGCCCCTCGTAGGGCTTGGGCTCGTCCGCCGGAGGGATCCCGTAGTGGACGATCTCGAAACCGCCTTCCGAGAACCCCTCGGTGTCGGCGAGGTAACGGGCCAGGCCGCGCGAGATCGCGATGTGGACGTGCGCGAGGCTCGCCACCGTCCGGTCGGCGAGGGCGAAGCCGCGCCCCTCGCGGAACTCGTTGAAGCCGTGCTTCGTGCTGAAGCGGAGCGGGACCCGAGCCAGGGTTCCGGCGATCTGGCCATAGACGTCGGCGTGGACGAGGTGCGTGTGCAGGAGCGCGGGCCGGTGCCGCAGGAGGTAGCCGCCCAGGTGGAGGAAGGCGATCGGGTCGACGTCTGCGCGGAGCGGAATCGCGTCCAGAGAAACCCCCCGCTCCTCGAGCTCGCGCGCGAACTCCCAGGCGCCCGGCTCGTGCTCGTGCAGCATCAGCATGCGGACGTTCCAGCCCCGCTCGCGCAGGCGCGGGAGCAGTGAGAGCAGGTGCGCCTCCGAGCCGGAGATCCCGGCCACCTTCTGCATGTGGAGGATCAGGTCGCTCATCGGAGGCGTGCCGCCCCGAGGATGCCGTCGGCCCACGTATCGGCCGAGTGGTGCGCCGCGACCTTCTCCCGCAGCCGCCGTCCCAGCTCGCGCCGGGCGGCGTCGTCCCGACCCTCGAACTCGCGCAGCCGCGCCGCAAGCTCGTCGGGATCGTCCCGCGCGAACCGCAGCTCGGGCCCCAGGAGCTCGTCGAAGACGGGGTTCGAGGCGACGACCGGCAGGCAGCTGGCAGCGGCCTCGTACACGACCTTGTCCGGCGCGCCGGCGCGCATGTTGTTCACGAGCAGGTCGGCTTCGGCAAAGAGCTCGGGCACCTGCGCGCGCGGGACGGGCCCCTCGAGCCGCACGCGATCGCTCACGCCGAGCGCGTCGACGAGCTGGGCGAGCGTGGCTCGGTGCTCGCGCTCGAGCGAGGTCAGCGTGGGCCCGTGCACCGTCAACCGCGCATCGGTCGCGGCCACCGCGTGCACGACGACGCCCAGACCCTTCGCGGGCGAATAGCGACCGAGCGCGAGCAGGCGCAGGCTTCCGTCGCCGTCCCGATCGCGGCAGGCGAACTCGTCGACCTCGATCCCGTGACCGATCGCGCGCACCTTCGACGACCGGAGCGGAAAGGACCGCCGGTCGACGCTCGCCACCACCGTCGAGGCCCGCTCGGCCGCGCGCAGCAATCGGCTGGGGCGCCAGTGCGTGTACCAGAGCACGAGTGGGATCTTGAGCGGCCGGACGAGAGGCGCGGCCAGGACGGCGTAGATCGGGCACATGTGGGCGACGACGGCGCCGCCGCGGAGACCCGGGAGCTCGGCTGCCAGCGCCCGCTCGAACCGGAGCCCCCGGCCGGCCTTCGTGGGGGCGCGGAACGTCCGCACGCGGCAGTTCGAGGGCAGCGCGTCCGGGACGGCGCCGTCCGCGAGCACCACCACCTCGTCGACGCGGCGAGCGAGCGCGGCGATCATCGGCACGGTCGCCGCGAGAGCGGGATGCCCCGGATCGATCTGCTGGGTGACGAAGAGAAGGCGCTTCAACCACTCGTCAGTGTGCCGAGTGGCGCGATCGCGCGCATCGGCTGACCCGTCACCTCGGCAATCACCTCGAAGTGGCGGTCGTAGTGACAGACGGGCACGCCCGCCAGCTCAGCAGCCGCGGCGATGAGGAGATCCGGCTGGTGCGCTTGTCGGTGCCTCCCGCGCCGCACGAGTTCGCGCCACACTGCGACGGCGCGATCCCACACCGGCCGATTCGCCTCGAGCTGAGGAAGCGCAGACATCCTCGACACCGTGTCCTCGAACTCGGCTGAAGCCCGTGCCGACCACAGCAACTCCATCAGCACAGGAGGGCACGTGGCGATCTCGCCCCGCACGACCCGCGTGTCAAAGTTGGCGCGAGTGGCGTCGTCGCGATGCCGGTTCGTCCAGGCGCTCGTATCGGCGAGTTCCACGACGCGGGCTAGACAGGCGGCGACGCGTCGAGATCGAGATCGTCGCTCCACGCCGCCTCGATCTCGTCGTTGTCGACGTCGAAGACCATCCCGGCGAGGCGACGGAGCTTGTCTTGGCGCACGACCTCCTCGAGCGCGCGGTTGACCGTCTCGGTCGTCGCGCGGGTACCGAGCACGTCCCGCGCTTCATCCACGAGCGCCATGTCGAGATTGAGCGACGTACGTTTGATCATGTCCGTATTGTATGCCTCAGGTGCCATCGCGCAAGGCATATCTCAGAAGAAGTCGAAGTCGCCCAGCGTGAAGTGCCAAGCCGCAGGATGCGGATCCAGCCGCCCGTCCGGACGAAGGACCTTCCCGACGAAGCGGATCGTCCGGCTCGTAGGCAGGAAGCCCGCGCGGAGGAACGAGCGGCGCTGCTCTCGGGAACGCGGCGGCAGCGCGATCAGCGCGTCGGCCTCGAGCTCGGCGGCGGCGCGCTGCAACAACGCCACCCGCTCGGCGTGCGCGTCGGGCACGCTCACCAGGTCGGCGAGGAAGCCGCTCGAGACGCCCTGCTTCACCGTGTGCCCCACGACGGCGACGGCCCGCAGCCGCTCCCCGCGGAAGGCGCCGAAGCGACGGTACGCCCGCGGCGTGTCCGCGTAGCGCCAGTTCAGGAACTCGGCGTCGCGCACGACGTGGTTCCCGTACGAGGGCGCGGCCGCGCGCCAGACGTCGTCGACCTCCGCCGGGAAGCGCTCCAGCGGCTCGACCCGAACCTCGCCGTAGGTCCGCGGCTCTGCGGAAGCGGGCCGCAGACCGCCCGCCGGGCTGGGCCGCCGCGCGAGGTACCGGGCGACGCCGGCCGCACGGAGCGGGCGCGCCCAGACGCGCCGGCCCGGCAGGTCGATCCAGCCCAGACGCCCGACGAAGATCCGGTGCGAGGCCGCGTTCGGGAAGGTGATCGTGATCGGCGAGCCGTCGCCGGCAGCCTCGCGCTCGTTGTTCAGCTCGAGGTCGGAGAAGATCCCCTGCCGCCGGTACGGCGCCTCGGTCGCCACGTGCACCGGGATCGCGACCGCCCGCTCCTCGCCGTCGAGGAGCATCCGGAAGAAGCTCATCGCCGCCACGCCCACGACCCGCCCGTCGTCGACTCCGAGCGAGATCAGCCGCCGCCCGACGGGATTCCGGTCGAACCACCAGTCGAACTCGGCGTCGTCGATGTGCGAGCGCCCGACGCCGTGCATGAGCTTGAAGAACCCCTGCCGTCTCTCCGGCGAGTAAAGCTCCACTTCGTAAGAGGTCACTTGGAAGACGTGCCGAGCGCGGCGTTGAACGCGCGCCTGGCGTACGTGCCGGCCACCGTGTCCTTGAGCGCGATCAGGTCGCACGCGCCGCGGAGCACGAGCTCGAACGTGCGGGCCGGGTAGGGCTCGACGTTGTAGCGGCGCAGGCGGAAGCGGTCGCTGCGCGGGCCGTTCGCGCCCGAGACCGAGGTGAACCCGAGCTCGTACCCGGCCTGCCGGACCAGGCTCAGATGGACGGGGAGGTAGTCCGCCTCCGAACCCTTGACGAACGCGAAGGCCTGCACGGGCCGCCCGAGCGCATCCTCGAGGCGGAGCTTCGAGACGACGATCTCGCGCGCAGCCTCGTCGAGCGCGAGGGCGACCACCGGCCGGTGGCTGATCCCGTGGCACTCGATCCGCACGCCCTCGGCTTCGAGCTCCCGCAGCTCGCCCCAGTCGATCGTCGGATTGCGCACTCCCTGCGCGGTGAGCCGCTCCTCGTGCGGCAGCGGGCGGCTCTCGCCGAGGTAGCCGATCGGGACGAAGAGCACCGCCGGATAGCCGTGCTTCTTCAGGATGGGGAGCGCGTTCTCGAGATTGTCGCGGTACCCGTCGTCGAAGGTGATCAGCGTCGCTCCACGCGGCAGAGGCTTGCCGTGGGCGTAGTGGTCGACGACCGCGTCCAGGCCCACCGCCCGGTAGCCGAGCTCGCGCAGCTGGGCCATCTGCTCGTCGAACTGCGAGGTCGGCACGGTGACGGGGTTGCCCGGAATGTCGTTGACCTTGTGGTACATGAGCGCGCGCAGCGTCCGGCCGCCCTCGCCGTCGAGCGCGCCGGCGCCCGCGACCGTCTCGCCGATCGCGCGGTAGATCCCGTTCTTGAGCGCCTGCTTCGCGCGTGTCGCCTTCATGAGGCGTCCAGTCTAGGCACGGCGTGGACGACGGCTTCGCGCAGCCGGGCCGCGTATTCCTCGGGAGTGGCGAGCCACGGCTCGACGCTCTTGCGCGCGCCGGCGGCGAGCCGCTCCGCCAACTCCCGGTCGCGGAGGACCCGGACCAGCGCATCGGCGAGGCCGCGCGTGTCTCCCGCCTCGAGGAGGATCCCGTTGACGCCGTCGCGGACGAGGTCGGGGATCCCGCCCACCTGGCTGGCGACCACCGGGCGGCCCCGGCAGAGCGCCTCGACGACGACGCGGCCCATCCCCTCGGAGCGCGAGGGGAGGACGAGCGCGGTCGCCTCGTCGAGCGCCGCGGCGACCTCTCCGGTCTCGAGCCGCAGCGTCCAGCTCGTCTGCTCCGGGAGGTCGGCGACGAGCCGCCGGACGACGTCGGCGCGAGTGCCGGATCCGACGATCCGCAGCGCCGCGCCGTCGACGTCCGCCGCCGCGAGCCGCCACGCCTCCGCGAGTCCGTCGACGTTCTTGTAGAGCTCGAGCACGCCGACGAAGAGCGCCTGCGGCTGCTCGGGCAACGGCTTCGGCGGGCCCAGGAACGGCTCGAGGTCCATGAACGCCGGGAAGACGCCGGCCGGCTCCAGGCCGATCTCGCGGACGAGCTCGGTCGTGTACGGCGACACGGTGCGGACTGCATCGGCGCGCCGGAGCGCCGCGAGCGCCACGCGGTCGCCGAGCGGAGCGAGGGCGCGGCGAAGCGGCGAGCCGTAGAGCCGCGTCGACGTGCGCCAGTCGCCGTGGACGTCGACGAGCACCGGCGTCCTCTTGCCGACGAGCGTGCGCGCGGCAAGGGCCGCCGCGGCCTCGTACGCGCTCTGCGCGAGGACCGCGTCGGGCTTGAAACGAACGAGCTCGCGGGCGATCCGGGCCGGCAGCCCAGACCAGAAGCGCGCCCCGTCGAGCCGGCGTTGCGGGACGAGCTCGAAGGTCTCGTCGCCGCCGCTCCCGCTCGCGAGCACACGAACGTCCAGCTCGGCGCCGAGGACGTCGAACTTTCGCTGCAGGCTCTCGGAGAGCGGCAGCCGGTACCGCGTGCGGCCGACGATCAGGACGCGCGGCCGGATGCGGCCTCCTCGAGCAGCGCCTCCAGGCGCGCGTAGATCGCGTCCGGGGCGAAGCGGGCCACGGATGCGACCGTCGCTGCGCGGAGCCGCTCCTGGAGCGCCTCGTCGTCGAAGTAGCGGCGGATCGCGCCCGCGAGCGCGTCGGGGTCGTTCATCGGCACGAGGAGGCCGTTCTCGCCGTCGCGGAGGATCTCGGTGACGCCGCCGACGTCGGTCGCGAGCACCGGCGTCCCCACGGCCAGGGCCTCGACGACCATGTGCGGGAAGTTCTCCCAGCTCGACGAGAGAAGCGCGGCGTCGGCGCCTCGCAGGAGCTCGAACACGGTCTGGCGCGGCTGCGGCCCGAGGAAACGTGCGCGCCCGTCGAGCGGCAACTCCCGGGCGAGCTTCTGGAGCCGCTCGAGGTACGGCCCTTCGCCGGCGAGGACGAGCGAGACGTCCGGGTTGCGGACGACCGCCTCGAGCGCGACCGGGATCGCCTTCTGGGGGACCATGCGCCCCGCGAAGACGAGCGTGCGCCCCTCGAGACCGTGCCGGCTGCGGAGCTCCTCGCGCTCGTCGAGGACGGGCGGCGAGACCGGGTTCGGGATCACCACGACCTTCTCCGCCGGGAGGCCCCACCCGAGCGCGAGCTCCCGCAGTGCCTCGCTCGGGATGATCACCCGGGTCGCGCGGGCGAGCGCGAGGTCGCGCGCACGGCGAAGCGCGCCGATCCTCAGGCCGCCCGCCTGCTGGAACGCGCCCAGGTCGGCGCCGAAGAGTCGCCACCGCAACGAGCGCTCGAAGACCGGGTCGGAGGTGAGCTTCATCACGATCGGCTTCCGCGCCAGCGCGGCGCCGAGACTCGAACGGCCGACCATGCCCGTCGTGTACACGACGTCCGCCCGGCTCGCGAGGCGCGCGACGAGCCGGGCTGCGACGACGTGCCGCCAGACCAAGGGTGTGCGCCGGGAGGCCCACCGAACCGGGTAGCGCTCCTGTGCGGGCGGGCGATCCGCCATCGTCACCGCGGTCACGCGATGGCCGCGGTCGAGCAGGTACTCGCAGACCTCGGGCGCATGACTCGCGGGCCCGCCCACGTCGGGAGGCCACATCCCCGAGACGACGAGGACGTTCAGGGCGATACCGCGGGCGCCGGCTTCGCTCCGGCCCGCGGCTCGCGGCGCAGCCGCACGAGGAGCACCGTCCACACCGCCGCGAACGCGCACGCGGCGATCAGGAAGCCGCCCGCCGCACCGGTCGCGCCGTATAGAGCGCCGAGCACGAGGAGCGACGGGATCAGCACCACGATCTCCGTCCCCTGTGCGAGCAGGCGCAGGCCCGGCCGGCCGATCGAGACCGGGAAGGACTTCGCCCAGCCCCAGATGACCTGGATCGCCGCCACGAGCAGGATGATCCTGGCCGCGTTCGTCGCCGGCAGGGCCTTCGACCCGTACACGATCCGCAGCAGGTGAGGCATGAGCCAGAGGAGCGGCGGCACGATGACCACCATCAGGAGGGTCGCGCCGGTCACGTAGCGGCGGAGCATCCCGTAGGCGCGGTCGGTTCGGCCCTGCTCCACATGGTGCGTCTGCTCGGTCAGGAGGATCATCCGCACCGGCGAGGAGAGCGACGCGAACGCCGATTCGGCCACCTGGCCGATCCGCAGATAGCTCACCTGGAGCGGCCCGGTCACGACTCCGAACAGGAGCGTGCCCAGCAGGCCGCGCATCGGGCTGAGCACCGATCCGAGGCTCGACTGGATGACGAAGCGCCGGAAGGGCGCCCGGTCCTCCTCGAGCGGCTCCGGCGCTGCCGGCGGGAACCGTCGGAGCACGACCAGCGCCGCCGTGGCGATCGCGGCGGTGGCGAGCACCTGCGCGGCTCAGGCGCCTGGACGAGCGGCAGCCAGGCCGCGACGAGCAACGGCCCGGCCAGGCCGTGCGCCCAGATCAGGTGCGAGAGCGGGGCGAGGATCGCGATCGCGACGGCTCCGATCACGCCGCCGACGAGCTTCAGCGTGAGGCCGATCCTGAAGACGCGGCGGAAGCGGCCCCACCGCTCCTGAGCCTCGTAGCGGAAGCCGTACTTGATCACCGCCTCGTCGACGGTCAGGTCGGCGAAGAGCTGGAAGAAGCCCGTCGCAGCGAGGACGAGCGCGAGCAACCCGAAGTCGTACGTGCCGAGCTCACGGAAGGCGACGACGCTGCCGAGGAACCCGAGCGCGGCGGACAGATACACGCCGGCCGCAGTCGAGGATCGGCGCCAGAAGACCGGCGAGCGCATGAGCTTCAGGCCAGTATAGTGAGGCGCTCCGTGGCCTCCCGACGCGGCTCCGGCCCTCCGAAGGTCGCGTTCGTGTACCCGAATCCGCGGGCCGAGCTGGCCGCGCAGGTCGCGACGGGGGACGCGCCGGACAGCACGCTCCTCGGCCAGAACCACCTCGCCGCACTGGGGATCGACGCGCGGCTCCACGACCCCGCGCTGACGCGGCGGCGCGGCGGCCGGCTGCGCTGGAACCTCCGCGAGGTGACGCTGCCGTGGGAGCTCGGCGACGCCGACGTCGCGGTCACGCCGCTCCCCGCTCTCTTCCCGCTCGTCGCCCGCGCGCGGCGCCGTCCGCGCGTCGTCGTCGTCAACTACGGCCTCTGCACGATCTGGGACCGGAGCTCACGCGCGCGACGGAAGCTGCTCGGCGCCTCGCTCCGCTCGGCCGCCGCGGTCGTCTGCCTCGGCGAGTGGCAGCGCGAGCGGCTCGAGGAGCAGACCGGCGCCCAGGCGACGACGGCGCTCCTGGGGATCGACGAGCGCTACTTCTCGCCTCGACCGGCGCCGGGCGGGGAGCCGTACGTGCTCGCCGTCGGGAAGGACCTCGCGCGCGACTACGCGACCTTTGCCGAGGCCGTGCGTCAGCTCGGCGTCCGGGCCGAGATTGCGGCGTACCCCCGGAACCTCGAGGGCGTGCGACTGCCGCCGGGGACACGTGCACAGGCCGTATCGCCGGCCGAGCTCCGCGACCTTTACGCGGGCGCCGCCTGCGTCGTCGTCCCGCAACGGCGGCAGGGGTATCCGTACGGCTCCGAGGGTGGCGGCCTGACGTCGCTCCTCGAGACCCTGGCGATGGGCCGCCCGCTCGTCGCAACCGGCAGGCCGATCCTCCACGACTACGTGACGCACGAGGAGACGGCGCTTC
>VAYE01000239.1 GCA_005883235.1 Actinomycetota bacterium | reverse complement strand
GAAGCTCATCGAGGCTTCAGTCGAGCTGGTGGAGCGCGGGCTCGTCGAGTCGCTCCAGGACTGCGGCGCCGCCGGTCTCGCCTCCGCGCTCGCCGAGATGGCGCGCGACGGGGCGGGGATCGACGTGCGGCTCGACGCGGTTCCGCTCCGGGAGCCCGACCTCGAGCCGTGGGAGATCATGATCTCCGAGAGCCAGGAGCGCATGGTCGCCGTCGTGCGGCCGGAGATGCTGGCGGCCGCGCAGCGCGTGCTCGACCGGTGGGAGCTGCACTCGGCCACGATCGGGCAGGTGACCTCGACCGGCGAGCTGCGCTGCTTCGCGGAGGACGACCTGGTGGGCGCGATTCCCGCGCGCCTCTTGACCGACGAGGCGCCCCGCTACCCGCTCGAGACGCGGCCCCGGCCTCGCGCCGAGCCGGTCTCGGTCACGGTCTCGCTCTCGCCACAGGAGGCCCTCGCCGCTCTGTTGCGCTCGCCGAGCCTCGCGTCGAAGCGCTGGGTCTACGAGCAGTACGACCACCTCGTCGGCTCGCGCACGGTGCGCCGGCCCGGCCTCGATGCCGCCCTCCTGCGGCTCCGGCCGAGCATGCGGGGGATCGCCGTCTCGCTCGACGGGCCGGGCCCGGTCGCGCGGCTCGACCCCCGCGCAGCGGGCTCGCTCGCCGTCTTCGAAGCGGCCCGCAACGTGGCCTGCGCCGGCGGCGAGCCGCTCGCGCTCACGGACTGCCTGAACTTCGGGAACCCGGAGAAGCCCGAGATCGCCTGGGAGCTCGAAGAGGCGATCGAAGGCCTCGCCGCGGCGGCCGAAGCGCTCGGGATCCCGGTGGTCTCGGGGAACGTCTCGCTCTACAACGAGACCGAAGGCCGCGCGGTCGACCCCACGCCCGTCGTCGGCTGTGTGGGGCTCGTCCCCGACGTGGAGCGTGTGCCGGCCCGCTGGCAGGAAGGCGACGTCGTTCTCCTCGCCGGCGCGCCGGAGCTCTCGCTCGCGGGCTCGGCCTACCAAGCCCTCGCCGGGCCCCCGGCCGGGCGCCCCGAGCCGCTCGACCTGCGCGCGGAGGCGGCGCTCGTCCGCTTCCTCTGGAAGGCGGCGCCGCTGCTCACGCTCGCCCACGACGCCGGCCGCGGCGGACTCGCCGTCGCGCTCGCCGAGGCGGCCCTCTGGAGCGGCGTCGGGGCCGGACTCGACCTACCCGAGGACGAGCTCGCGCTCTTCGGCGAGGGCGGCGGACAGGCCGTGCTGGCCTGTGCCCCGGAGAACGTCGAGCGGCTCGGCGCCAAGGGTCTCCGGCGTCTCGGCGTCGTCGGCGGCGAGACGATCTGCGGGCTCGACCTCGAGCATCTCCGGCTCGTATGGGAAGGTGGTGCCTGATGTGCGGCGTCTTCGGCATTCGCTCTGTGGACCGCGACGTCGCGCGGCTCGCCTACTTCGGGCTCTTCGCGCTCCAGCACCGCGGCCAGGAGTCGGCCGGAATCGCCGTGTCCGACGCCGGACGCCTCACCGTCCTTCGGGACATGGGCCTCGTCACCCAGGTCTTCGACGAGCAGAAGCTGCGCGGACTCCACGGCGACCTCGCGATCGGGCACACGCGC
>VAYE01000238.1 GCA_005883235.1 Actinomycetota bacterium | reverse complement strand
GCACGCGCTGATTCCCGAGGGAGGCGAGGTGGTCTGCCTCGTCTCGGGCGGCGCCGACTCGACCTGCCTCTGGCACGTGCTGCGCGGGCTCGGCTACCGCGTCTCGGCGCTGCACGTGAACCACGGCCTCCGGGGCGAGGAGTCGGAGGAAGACGCCCGCTTCTGCCGTGAGGCGCTCGGCGCCGACGTCGTCGAGGGCCGGGGCGGCGAGACCGAGGATGATCTGCGCCGCATCCGCTACTCGTTCGCCACCGACCGTCTGCGCGCGACGGGCCACACAGCGTCCGACCAAGTCGAGACCGTCCTGTACCGGATCGTCTCGAGCGGCGCGCCGGGCGGGATCAAGCGGCGGCGCGAGGACGGGGTCGTCCGCCCCCTGCTCGGGGTGCGCCGTGAGGAGACGGAGTCCTACTGCCGCGCCGAAGGCCTCGAGCTCCGCGTGGACTCTTCGAACCCGGACACGAAGCGCGGCCTGATCCGGGACGAGGTCCTGCCGCTCCTCCGCCGACTCCATCCGGACGCGGAGGGCAACCTCTACCGCCTCGCGGAGGCTCGCACGATGCCGCCCAAGGTCGCCGAGCTCCTCGACGAGCCGGTCGGCTCGAAGCGTGTCGACCTCGGCGGAGGCCGCATCGTCGTGCGCGAGTACGACCAGCTCTGGGTCGAGACGACCCCGCTCGCGCTCGACGGCGAGGTGCGCTGGGGCCGGTGGCGTATCGAATCGGAGCTCCCAGGCCTTAAGGTACGGGCGTGGCGTGCCGGCGACCGGCTCGCGGGGCGCCGCAAGAAGATCCAGGACGTGTTCGTCGACGCCAAGATCCCGCGGTCAGAGCGCGACGCGTGGCCTCTCGTCGTGCGCGGGGACGAGGTCGTCGCCGTGCCGGGGCTCGTCGAGGCGCCGGGCGTCCGCGCGGTCCGGGAAGACGCGTGACCGAGAGCACGCTCGAGCGCGCCGTCGACGAGGTGCTGATCGAGGAGGAGCGCCTGCGCGGGCGCGTCGCCGAGCTCGGCGAGGAGATCTCGGCTGCCTACGCCGGCCGCGACCTGCTCCTGATCGGCGTGCTCAAAGGGGCTGTCTTCTTCATGGCCGACCTGATGCGGCACCTCACCGTCACCTGCGAGCTCGACTTCATGGCGATCTCGAGCTACGGCGCCGCGACCGACTCGTCGGGCGTCGTCCGGATCCTCAAGGACCTCGACATCAACATCGCAGGCCGAGACGTCCTCGTCGTCGAGGACATCATCGACTCGGGCCTGACGCTTTCGTACTTGATGCGGAACCTCGAGGCGCGTGAGCCGGCGTCGCTCGAGATCTGCGCGCTGCTCACGAAGCCGGACCGCCGCGAGATCGACGTGCCCGTCCGCTACGTCGGCTTCGAGATCCCGAACCGCTTCGTGATCGGCTACGGGCTCGACTTCGGCGAGCGGTACCGGAATCTGCCCTACGTGGGCGTCCTCAACCCGGATCTGATCGGCGCACCCGGATAGCGCGCGGCGCTGCGGTACGTCGCCACGTGGCTGGTACCCTGCCGCGAGAGGCCTTTTGAATCGCTTCTTCCGTAGCGCGCTCTTCCCGCTGATCGTCATCGCCGCCCTCGTCTGGCTGGCCGTCCAGACGCTGTCCGGTCACGGCCACAAGACGCAGAAGGCGACCTACGGCGACGCCGTCCAGCTGATCGAGGGAAACCCCAACGCGATCAAGCAGGCCGTCTTCAGCCCGAGCAAGCACGAGCTGACGCTCACGCGGTCGGACGGCAAGACGAAGATCACGGTCCACTACCCGTCC
>VAYE01000237.1 GCA_005883235.1 Actinomycetota bacterium | reverse complement strand
CGACGCCGTAATTCGGCAGGATCACGCCGAGGTGCACGACGCGAGACTAACTGCGGCCCGCGTGGCGAGGCTCGCCACGACCGACCCCGACGGCCGGCCGCACCTGGTGCCGATCGTCTTCGCGCTCGAGGGCGACACGCTGTACTCGGCCGTCGACCGCAAGCCGAAGCGCTCCTCGCGGCTGCGGCGGATCGAGAACGCCCGCGCCCGCCCCGACGTCACGATTCTCGTCGACCACTACGAGGAGGACTGGAGCCGCCTCTGGTGGATTCGCCTTCGCGGCCGAGCCCGGGTCCTCGACGACGGCCCGGAGCACGAGCGCGCACTCGCCCTCCTCGCGGAGAAGTACCCGCAGTACCGCGCCGAGCCGCCCGACGGCCCGGTGCTCGCGGTCGACGTCACCGAGGTTCGCGAATGGCGCGCCGATGAGTTCTCGGCGGCCGGGCCGTCCTAGCCTCTAGCATGGCCGCCGTGCAGGAATCGCCCCTCACGGTCCGTCCCGCCGCGGACGAGCTCGAAGGACGCCTCGAGGGCCACCGGGTGGAGCTGACGGGCTACTGCTACCGGATGCTCGGCTCGCCGTTCGAGGCCGAGGACGCCGTCCAGGAGACGTTCATCCGCGCCTGGCGCGGCTTCGACCGCTTCGAGGGCCGGGCGGCGCTGCGCTCCTGGCTCTACCGGATCGCGACGAACGTCTGCCTCGACATGATCGCCGGGCGCGAGCGGCGGGCGCGGCCGATGGACCTCGGTCCCGCGCAGGAGCCGATCGAGGCGAACCTCAACACGCTCCCCGAGGCGACGTGGATCCAGCCGACGCCGGACCCCGACCCGGCCGAGCTCGCCGTCGAGCGCGACACGATCCGGCTCGCCTTCGTCGCCGCGCTCCAGCACCTCCCGGCCCGCCAGCGCGCGGTGCTGATCCTCTGCCAGGTGCTGCGCTGGAAGGCCGCGGAGGTCGCGGAGCTCCTCGAGACGAGTGTCGCCTCGGTGAACAGCGCGCTCCAGCGGGCCCGTGCGACGCTCGCGACGGCGAACCTCCACTCCCCCGATCCGGGCGCGGTCGACGAGGAGCTCCTGTCCCGCTATGTCGCCGCCTTCCAGGCCTACGACATCGAGGCGCTCACCTCGCTGATCCACGAGGACGCGACGCAGTCGATGCCGCCCTTCGACATGTGGCTCTCCGGCCGCGAGGACATCTTTACCTGGTGGTGGGGCCCAGGGATCGGGTGCCGCGGCTCGCGCGTTCTGCCCGCGGGGACCGCGAACGGCTCGCCCGCGTTCGGCCAGTACAAGCCGAGCCCGGACGGCGGCTACGAGCCCTGGGCGCTCCAGGTACTCGAGGTCTCAGCCGGCCGGATCGTCGAGCTCACCTTCTTCCTCGACACCGACACGCTCTTCCCGCTCTTCGGCCTGCCGGCGCGGCTCGAGTCCTAGAGCCTCGGCGAGGCCGACGAACGTGATCAGCTCCTCGAGCTCTCTCGGCACGCGCGTGAGCCGCAGCTCGAGCCCGCTCCGCCGCGCCGCGAGCCGGAGCCTCGCGAGACTCTCGACGGTGCCGAGGTCGGCCATCGGGAATAGGACCGGCCGCGCGGGCGTAAGTCATCGGTTGTGCGAGCGATGAGTTCCGTGGGCGCCGCCGGTCTTATGTGCGTGACCGACGAAAGGACCCGCCGATGACAATGGAGAGCCGCACCCGCTGGCTCGCGCTCTACACGCTCACCCTCGCGAGCCTGATGATCGTGCTCGACGCCACGATCGTGAACGTCGCGCTGCCGTCGATCCGCCAGGACCTGAACTTCTCTCAGACCTCCCTGGCCTGGGTCGTGAACGCCTACCTGCTCACCTACGGAGGCTTTCTCCTGCTCGGCGGCCGGCTCGGCGACCTCTTCGGGCACCGGCGGCTGTTCCTCTCCGGGATCACGCTCTTCACCGCGGCATCGCTCGTCTGCGGCCTTTCGACGACGCAGGGGATGCTCATCGCCGCGCGATCGGTGCAGGGCCT
>VAYE01000219.1 GCA_005883235.1 Actinomycetota bacterium | reverse complement strand
TGATCGCGGCACTCGTGGCGGGCGCCGAGTCGCCGCTCGAGGAAGCGACCGCCGCCGCGATGCGCCGGCTGGACGGCGCGTTCTCCGTCGTCGCTCTCTCGGAGGGGAAGCTGCTCGCCTTCCGCGACCCGCACGGGTTCCGCCCGCTCTCGATCGGCCGGCTCGGCGAGGACTGGGTCGTCGCCTCCGAGACCTGCGCGCTCGACCTCGTCGGCGCCGACGTGGAGCGGGAGGTCGCGCCCGGGGAGCTCGTGGTCGTGGACGACCAGGGGCTCCGCTCGATTCAGGCCGTCGAGCAAGCCGGCGACGGCGCGCTCTGCATCTTCGAGTTCTTCTACCTCGCGCGGCCCGACTCGCGGCTCGCCGGGGTCGAGGTGCACGGCGCGCGGGTGCGGATGGGCGAGCGGCTGGCGGAGGAGGCGCCCGTCGAGGCCGACCTCGTCCTGCCCATCCCCGACTCGGGGACGCCGGCCGCGATCGGCTTCTCGCGCGCCCTCGGCATCCCGTTCAGCGAGGGCCTGATCAAGAACCGCTACGTCGGCCGCACGTTCATCCAGCCCGACCAGGGGCTGCGCGAGCAGGGCATCAGGCTCAAGTTCAACCCGCTCGCCGAGGTCGCGGGCAAGCGGCTCGTCGTCGTCGACGATTCGATCGTCCGCGGGAACACGACCGGCCAGATCGTCGCGATGCTCTTCGACGCCGGGGCGGTCGAGGTGCACGTGCGGATCTCGTCGCCGCCGATCGTCGGACCGTGCTTCTACGGCATCGACTTCGCCGCCGAGGACGAGCTCGTCGCGGCCGGCCGCGACGTCGAGGCTGTGCGCGCCCACATCGGCGCGACGACGCTCGCCTACCTCTCGCTGGACGGCCTGCAGGCGTCGACCCGCCGCCCCGAGAGCGCGTTCTGCCGCGCATGCCTCACGCGCGAGTATCCGACTTGGATCCCCGAGGAGACGGCGCGCGCCAAGCTCCGGTTCGAGAGGCCGGAGCCGGCGCGCGCATAGGACTCGCTGCTAGTGCTCGAGCACGCGGCTCGCCTTGGCGATGCCGCGACTGATGAGGTACGCCGCGCCGAGCCACCTGAACACGTCGACCCAGCCGAGGATGTTGAACGCATCCGAGATCGCCGCGATGATCGCGAGCAGGATCATCGCGACGACGAAGAAGAGGAACTCCGCGTTGCCCGGAACCGGCATGCGGGCGATGTCGAAGTTCCCCATCGCCGTATAGCTGGGGTAGCCGGACCGTCCGCGGCCGCCGGGGTCGGGGCCGCCGGGAGTCCCCGGGTCAGTCGGGGTCGAAGCCATGTGCCGCTTCCTCCTTGTTTCAGGCCGCGAGGGCCGGGACGTGGACGATCTCGAGCTTAAGGCCGTCGGGGTCGTAGAAGAAGACCGCGTAGTACCCGGGCTGGTAGTGGTATTCCTCGGGACCGCTCTCGATCTCGGCCCCCTGGGAGCGCAGCCACTCGGCCCGCTCGTCGACGACGCCGCGCGAATACGCCTCCAGCGCGAGGTGGTGGAGACCCACCGAATAGCGGTCGTAGGCCGGGCTCTCCGACTGCGCCTGCCGCAGGCCGATCCCGCTCCCAGGGCCGGAGAGGTACCAGATCGTCTCGCCGCGTTCCCCCTCGACCTCGCCGACCCGGTGGTACCCGAGCGGCGCGAGCAGGTCACGGTAGAAGGGCAGGCTGCGCTCGATCGAGGAGACGACGAGGTCGACGTGGTGGACGCCGGTGGAGCGCACGGAACGTGATCGGCGTCACGTTCAGCGCGGTCGCGAGAACTCCTGCGCCCGTCCGTAGCGTACGGCGCGCTGCACGGCGCGCGGGTCGAGACCGCGCTCGAGGAGCTGCTGGCGCAGCTCTCCCTCGCTCGCCAGGCGCAGGAAGAGCCAGGCGAGCGCGGCGATCGTCACCACCGAGCCCTCGAGCATCATCACCGCGCCTGCGAGCCCCTGGTCGTGGAGCGCCGAGATCCCCCATCGCGGGTGCGCGTGCTCGTAGTACGGGTAGAAGACCTTGCCCGACCAGAGGAAGATGTTCCCGAGCACGGTCTCGATCAGCCGGACGATGACGATGTAGCCGAGCTTCCAGCCGGTGCCGAACCACATCGGCGCGGGCAGCACCTCGAGGACCGGCGCCCACATCAGCCCGCCGCACGTGAAGAAGAGCAGGTGCTCGAGCGCGTGGATCGAGTCATGGTGGAGCGCCGCCTGGTAGAGGAACGGCAGGTGCCACACGTAGAGGTCGACCGTCCAGAGCGGGAGCGCGACGAGCGGGTGGGCGAGCACGCGCAGCGCGTTGACCGGCCGCAGCGCCAGCACGGGACGCAGGATCGGGCCGTTCAGCCCGGCGACCATGGCGAGCGGAGCGAGGTCGCCGAGGATGACGTGCTGGAGCATGTGGAAGCTCAGGAACTCCTGCTCGCCGAAGGCGTCGATCGGGGAGACCAGCGCGAGGAGGGCGGGCCGGAGCCCGAGCCCGAAGAGCCACGGGCGCCAGCGCTCGACGGGCGTTCCGCGCCGCC
>VAYE01000218.1:1686-4147 GCA_005883235.1 Actinomycetota bacterium | reverse complement strand
ATCGTCGACGTGAACGGCGACCAGCAGAAGCTGAAGGTGCTCGTCGACATCTTCGAGCGCCAGGTGCCGGTTGAGCTCGGCTTCGATCAGGTCAAGAAGATCGACTAACCCATGGCGAAGAAAGTCCTAACCCTCATCAAGCTGCAGATCCCGGGTGGGCAGGCCAACCCGGCGCCGCCGGTAGGACCAGCGCTGGGCCAGCACGGCGTGAACATCATGGAGTTCTGCAAGGCGTTCAACGCGCAGACCGCGCAGGCGAACGGCCGCATCACGCCGGTCGAGATCACGGTCTTCGAGGACCGCTCCTTCACGTTCATCACGAAGACGCCGCCCGCGGCCGTCCTGATCAAGGAGGTGCTCAACCTCGAGAAGGGCTCGGGAGAGCCGAACCGCGAGAAGGTGGGCCGGCTCACGCGGGCCCAGGTGCGGCAGATCGCGGAGACGAAGCTCGAGGACCTGAACGCGCGCGACGTGGAGGCCGCCATGCGCGTCGTCGCCGGCACGGCCCGGAGCATGGGCGTGGAGGTCGACGTCTGATGGCGCAGCACGGAAAGCGGTACCGGCAGGCGCGGGGGCAGATCGACCGCGAGCAGACCTATTCGCCCGTCGAGGCGATCCGGATGCTGAAGAGCTTCGACGGCGTGAAGTTCGACGAGACCGTCGAGGTTCACTTCCGCCTGGGCCTGAACGTCCGTCATGCCGAGCAGCAGCTGCGCGGGACGCTCATGCTCCCGCACGGCACCGGCCGCGACGTGCGCGTCGCCGTCTTCGCCGAGGGCGACAAGGCCCGCGAGGCCGAGGAGGCAGGAGCCGACGTCGTGGGCACGGCCGACCTCGCGACCAAGATCGAGAATGGCTTCGACGACTTCGACGTCGCCGTCGCGACGCCGGATCAGATGAGCGTCGTCGGCCGGCTCGGCCGGATCCTCGGCCCGCGCGGGAAGATGCCGAACCCGAAGACCGGCACGGTCACGAACGAAGTCGGCAAGGCCGTCCGTGAGGCGAAGGCCGGCAAGCTCGAGTACCGCACCGACCGCGGGGCGAACGTCCACGTCTCGATCGGCAAGAAGAGCTTCGACGAGCGCCAGCTGACCGAGAACTACGCGACGCTGCTCGACGAGATCGTGCGCGCGAAGCCCTCCGCCGCCAAGGGCCGCTACATTCGGAGCATCACATTGACGAGCACGATGGGCCCCGGCATCCACGTCGATCCGGCGCGGACGCGGGGGATCCTCGAGGAGCTGGAGGAGCAGCCGGAACCGGTTTCCGCATAGCAAGACCCACTGCCCGAGACAGCTGGCGGCCGGAAGGCAGAAGCCCAGCCGAGGCGGACCTCCGAGGACGATCGCTTCCTCGTTCGGGCCCGCTAGGGCTCGAACGGATGTAGGAGGTGATCGAGTGCAGAAATCTGACAAGGAACGCGTCGTCGCGGAGCTGACCGAGCGGCTGCGGACGACGGAGACGCTCATCGTGGCCGACTACCGCGGCCTGACGGTGACCGAGATCGACGGCCTGCGAAGCGAGCTCCTGAAGCACGGGGCGCGGTTCTCGGTCGTCAAGAACACGCTCACGCGGCGGGCCGCCGAGGCGGCCGGCGCCGACACGCTGCTCGCGCTGCTCGAGGGGCCGTCCGCGATCGCGTTCCTCGAAGCCGACGGCGACCCCGTCGCGGTTGCAAAGGCGCTCAGCGACGTCGCGCGGACGACGCGCGTGCTCGCCGTGCGCGGCGGCGTGCTCGACGGGAGCCCGATCACCGCAGCGGACATCGAGAGCCTCGCCAAGCTGCCGCCGGCGGACGTCCTCCGCGGGCAGCTCGTGAGCGCGCTCGCAGGACCGCTGACGACCGTCGTCGGACTCTTCGCCGCCCCGATGCGCGACTTCGTGGGCGTGCTGCAGGCGCGGATCGACCAGCTGCAGGCTCAGGGCGGCGGAGCCGTCGAGGAAGAGCAGACCGAGGACGAACCCGAACCCCAGCAAGAGGAAGAAGACACAGAGAGCGCACCGGCGGAGGAAGAGACCGAGCCGGTCGAGGAAGGAGAGAGCTAGATGGCAACCGACACTGCGAAGCTCGTCGACCAGCTCGGCAAGATGACCGTGCTCGAGCTCGTCGAGCTGAAGAACGCCCTCGAGGAGTCGTGGGGCGTCACGGCAGCCGCACCGATGGCCGTGGCTGCTCCGGGAGGTGCCCCCGCGGCGGGCGGCGACGGCGCCTCCGCGGAGGAGCAGACGTCCTTCGACGTCGTCCTCACCGGCGCGGGCGACAAGAAGATCCAGGTGATCAAGGTCGTGCGCGCGATCACCGGCCTCGGCCTGAAGGAGGCGAAGGACCTGGTCGACTCAGCTCCGAAGCCGGTCAAGGAAGGCGTGCCGCGCGAGGAGGCCGACGCGATCGTCGCGCAGCTCGAAGAAGCGGGCGCCTCGGTCGAAGTCAAGTAGCCGGACGCACGTCAGGTTCGCGAAG
>VAYE01000218.1:0-1538 GCA_005883235.1 Actinomycetota bacterium | reverse complement strand
GAACGGGAACGGCAAGGGCAAGGGACGGAACGACGGCGCCGCGGCGACGAGCTCGAGCTCGACGACGACCGGCTCGTCCACGACCACGACCTCGTCCGGCAAGAAGGTCCTGCTCTGTCACCGGACCAGTTCGAAGAAGAAGCCCTACCACCTGATCCGGGTGAGCTCGAACTCGGTTCCGGCGCACCTGCGCCACGGCGACGTCTACCCGACGAACGGCCAATGCCCCTCGTCGGTCGTGACGACCACGACCACGACGACGCCGACGACCACGACGACGTCGAGCACGACCACGACCACGACCAGCTCCGCTAGCCCGCGGAAGAAGAAGCGCCCCTAGAGTCAGTCACCCAGCCCCGAGGAAAGAGGCGCCCGACCGGCGCCTCTTTCCTTTTCGGGGGCTGCGAGCTATAGTGCGCGCCGGTACACGGGGTCAGGCCTCGCCTGCCCTTGCGTAGGGTGGGGTCGGTCAGGTACCCTGGCGGGTTGCGCCGACGTTCCGCCTGTTCTTCCGTCCGTACACACCGCCGCAAGCCGTAAAGGGAGGCTGCCACACTTGACCAGCAGGGTTGCTGCGCCTCGCGCGCGCACGAGTTTCTCGCGCCTGAAGCACGTTCTCGACCTCCCCAACCTGATCGACATCCAGAAGGCTTCGTTCTCCTGGTTCCTCGAAGAGGGCCTCCGGGAGACGATCGACGACATCTCACCGATCGAGGACTACACCGGCTCGCTCGCCGTCGAGTTCGGCGCGTACAAGTTCGGCGAGCCCCAGTTCTCGATCAAGGAGTGCCGCGAGAAGGACCTGACCTACCAGGCCCCGCTCTCGATGACGGTCCGCTTCGTGAACAAGGACACGGGCGAGATCCGGGAGCAAACCGTCTTCATGGGCGACTTCCCCATGATGACGGAGTGGGGGACCTTCATCATCAACGGCACCGAGCGCGTCATCGTGACGCAGCTCGTGCGCAGTCCTGGCGCCTACCTCATGGAGCCCAAGGACCCGACGAAGCAGGTCTTCACGGCGAACCTCATGCCGTCGCGCGGGTCGTGGCTCGAGCTCGAGATCGACAAGAAGGGCGTCGTCTACGCACGGATCGACCGGAAGCGGAAGCTTCCGATCACGACGCTGCTCCGCGCGCTCCCCGACGAGGACCCGTCGACCGGCTTCAAGCTCGACACCAGCTCGAACGAGGCGATCCTCAAGCTCTTCGGGAAGTCGATCTACATCCAGAACACGATCGAGAAGGACCCCTCCACACGCGAGGAGGAGGCCCTGATCGAGGTCTTCAAGAAGCAGCGGCCCGGTGAGCCGCCGACGCTCGACAACGCTCGGAACCTCCTCCGCGCGCTCTTCTTCGATCCGAAGCGCTACGACCTGACCAAGGTCGGCCGCTACAAGCTCAACCAACGCCTCGGCGTCGAGGTGCCCGAGGACACGCGGGTGCTCACGACGGAGGACATCCTCGCGCTCGTCCGCAAGCTCGTCGACCTGCCCACCAAGCTGGGCGTCGACGAGGAGTCGAAGGACTTCGCCGCGG
>VAYE01000033.1 GCA_005883235.1 Actinomycetota bacterium | reverse complement strand
CCCAGTACGCCGTCTGGTCCCACGGCAGCAGGTAGCCCGTGAACCCTTCCAGCATCCCGAGCGCGAGCAGCATCACACCGACGATCCAGTTCAGCTCGCGCGGGTACTTGTAGGCGCCGAACAGGAACACACGCGCCATGTGGAAGAACATCAGGATGATGAAGACGCTCGCCCCCCAGCGGTGCATCCCGCGCACGAGCCAGCCGAACCAGACGTCGTTCGTGATGTGCTGGATCGACTGGTAGGCCGAGTTTGGATCGGGCTTGTAGTACATCGCGAGGATCACGCCGGTCACGGCCTGCACGATGAAGGCGGTGAGGGTCGCCGACCCGAGGGTCTGCATCCAGTTCGTGTCCGCCGGAACCTTGCGGAAGAGGAAGTAGCGGACGCCGCCGATCAGGCCGGAGCGCTCCTCGAGCCAGTCGAGCGGATAGACGATCGCAGCCTCGAGGCGCTGGCGACGGGCTGACTTCTTCCGATTTGCCATCTAGTGCGGCGGCTGGAGGGGATAGAGCCACGCCTCGATCCCGTCCACGTGGTTCCCGGGCCCCGCGAGGCCGTACTTGTGGATCTTCGCGTGGGCTCCCTCCCCGTCGACGTGCGCGACGCTGTAGGTCTTGCCCAGCACGAGGTGGCCGCCGACGATCGAGTAGCTGTACCGGTCGAGGGCGCGGACGGGCGGGCCCGCGGTGCGGTTGCCCTCCGGGTTGTACTGCCCGCCGTGACAGGGGCAGCCGAAGCCGCCGGCGGGCAGCATCGGGATCAGCGCCACCTCGTTGCCGCCCTTCATGTGCTCGACCTTCTTCTTCTTGTCGAAGACGGGGCCGTTGGGCTGAACCGGGCAGCCGAGGTGGGCGCAGCGGTTGGAGATGATCGTGAAGCTCGGCTCGCCGTTGAGGTCGCCGTTGTTGCGGATGTAGGCGGTGCGGCGCGAGACCTCCCCCTCGCTCGGATCGGTCATGAAGGTCGCGATCTGCCACTGGCCGACGGCGAAGTCGGTCAGCGGCCCGAGGTCGAGCTTGAGCGCCTTCGGCCGCCGGAAGGGATTGGCGAGCATCGGCCCGAGGACGGGCACGGTGACGACTGCGCCGATCAGGCCGCCCAGGCCGAGGGTCGAGAACTCGAGAAACTTGCTGCGCGGGAAGCGGTCGAGCTCGCCGGGCTCCGGCTCGGGCATCGCCGCCTCGCCCACATTGGCCGGGATCGGCGGCGCTGCGCGGCCCGGGCGGCGCACCTCCGGCTCGAGCTCGGGCACCGGGGCGCGGTAGCCGTGCGTCGCGTCGCGGACCCAGAGGTAGCCGAAGACAAGGAGGAGCACGACGCCGATCGGAACGACGACGAGTGGATCGACGATCAGCCCGACGAGGACGCACGCGACGCCGACCGCGAAGCCGACGGGCCAGAGGCTCGGGGGCGGGAGATGCGGCCTGTCGTCCCCGTTCAGGGGTTCCACTTTGTTACGCCTCTCCTCCGGTCGCTATGGGCATTCAACCGCTGCTTTGTGCTGTGTGTCAAAGACGTAACAAACGACGCAACGGGCGCGAAATATGACGGGTCTCGCCGTTCCGTGCGGTCTCTCCGAGAGCGATCCCGTATTCGCTCCAGCGGCTGTCGACGAGCGCCTTCACCTCGTCCGTCATCGCGATCTCCTCGGGCCACGGGCGGGTGCCCTCGGCCGGGCCCTTGCGTGTCGCGTCGATCCCGATCTTGCCGCCGAAGAACTGCAGTGTCGGGGCGTGGTCGAGGTGGTCGAGCGGCCCTTCGGAGATCAGGACGTCGCGCTTGGGGTCGACGTTCGCCCCCACTGTGAAGAAGACCTGGGCGTAGTCGTGGACGTCCACGTCCTCGTCGACGACCACCACGGCCTTCGTCAGCGAGAGCATCCCGAGCCCCCAGATCGCGTGCATCACCTTGCTCGCGTGGCCGGGGAACGCCTTGCGGATCGAGACGATCGCGCAGTTGTGGAAAGCGCCCGCGATCGGGAGGTCGTAATCGACGATCTCCGGCACCGTCATGCGCACCGCGGGCAGGAAGATTCGCTCCGTCGCCTTGCCGAGCCAGGCATCCTCTTGCGGCGGCTTGCCGACGACGATCGACGGATAGATCGCGTCGCGGCGCATCGTGACCGCCGTGACGTGGAAGACCGGGAAGGGCTCCGCGGCCGTGTAGTAGCCCGTGTGGTCGCCGAAGGGCCCCTCGTCGGTGAGGTCGTCCTTCTCGACGTACCCCTCGAGCACGATCTCCGCGTTCGCCGGAACCTCGAGCTCGATCGTGCTGCAGCGGACGAGCTCGACCGGCTCGCCCCGCAGGAACCCGGCGAGCATGAGCTCGTCGACGTGCTTGGGGAGCGGCGCCGAGGCGGCATACGTGGTGACGGGATCGAGCCCCAGCGCGACGGCGACCTCCATCCGGCCGTCCGTCATCAGGTAGTCGGCCCGCCCGTCCTTGTGGATCTGCCAGTGCATCGCGGTCGTCCGGCGGTCGAGCTTCTGCATGCGGTACATGCCGACGTTGCGCGTCCCGGTGCGTGGGTCGCGCGTGATGACGGCGGGGAGCGTGATGAAGGGCGCGGGATCGCCCGGCCAGCAGCGCTGGATCGGGAGCGCGTCCAGGTCGACGTCGTCGTGGCGCGACACGACCTCTTGGCACGGCCCGCTGCGGACGCGTTTCGGCTGCGAGTCCGCGATCGACTTCAGCTTCTTGAGGCCGCGCACCTTGTCGACGAGCCCTTGCGGCGGCTGCATCTCGAGCACGTTCGAGACCCGCTCGGCGACGGCGTCCAAGCTCGGGGCGCCGAAGGCGAGGCACATCCGGCGCTCGGTTCCGAACTGGTTGATGAGCAGCGGATGGCTCGAGCCCTTCGGCTGCTCGAAGAGGAGCGCCGGCCCGCCGGCCTTCACGGTCCGGTCGACGATCTCCGTGATCTCGAGGTCGGGATCGACCTCGGCGCCGACGCGAACGAGCTCGCCCTCGCGCTCGAGGAGGTCGATCCAGGCGCGGAGATCCGCGGGCGGACTCACGGGCGCGAGTCTACGGCGAGCGCGTATTCCACGGCCTCGTCGAGTGCCAGCTTCCGCCCGTCCTCGCGTCCGCGTTCGAACTCCGGCCCCTCGCACTCGAGGACGTGCGCCGCGTACTGGTCTCGCTCGTCCTCCCACTGTCCCACCGGTCCGCGCTTCTCGTCGCTCTCGAGCGCGCCCCAGAGCACGCCTGCACGTTCTTGCTGGGCTTGAGTGGCGGCGGCGCGGGCGAGCAAGGCGAACATGTAGACCCTCACCTGTCGGTCCCCGATCTGATGGGCGAGCCGAAGAGCGTCGCAGCCGTACGCTTCGGCCTCGGCTGGGCGGCCGAGGCCGAGCGACCATTCGCACGCGCGGTACAGGTAGTGCTCCTGCCACCACGTGAACCCGACTTCGGCCGCCAAAGCAACGCTTCGTCGGGCGAGAGCGAGCGCCCCCTCCGGCCGACGTTCCTCCATTTCGAGATCGGCGAGCAAGCCGAGGGCCATCGCCTCGCCGGACGGTGAGCCGAGGCGACGGTTCGTCTCGAGGGCCTCGGCTGAGGCCGCACGCGCCCGCGCGCGCTCTCCGCGTCGTAGCGCTTCGACGGCTTCGCGGTGGAGCATGTGCGCGATCGCCGCCTCGTCCCCCAGGCGGCGGAACTCCTCGAGGCTCTCCTCGTGAAAACGGTTCCCGCGCGCGAAGTCGCCGACGATGTAGGTCGTGCCGCCGAGCACGCGGAGCGCGCGCGCTCGGAGCGCGGGCGGCACCTCGAAGGAAGCAGAAAGCAGCGACTCCACCCGGCGCGCCCCTTCGTACGGTGCGTGCGTCACCCAGAACTGCTCGAGCGCGATCGCGAGCCGAAGACCCAGCAGTGCATCGCCGTCGAGCGCCCAGTCGAGCGCCGCGCGGAGGTTGTCCTGCTCGGGAATGACGATCTCATGGTGCTGCCCGAGATCGATCTCGTCGGCCGCGAGGTGCGCGGACTGCGCGAGAGCGAGGAAGAACTCGGCGTGCCTGCGTCCGATCGCATCGGCTTCGCCCGAGCCGGCGAGCCGCTCGCGCGCGTACTCCTGAATCGTCTCCAGCATGCCGAAGCGACCGCTGCCCCAACGGCGGACGAGGCTCTTCTCGACGAGGGACGCCATCGTCTCCAGTGTCGCCCCGCAGACGACCTCCGCCGTGTCCAGCTCGAAGCTACCGGCGAACACGCCGAGACGCCTGAACGCCTGCTGCTCGCCCGCGTCGAGCAGGTCGTGGCTCCACTCGATCGTGGCGCGGAGCGTTCGCTGACGCTCGGGGGCGTCGCGCGCACCCCCGGTCAGGAGCGGCAGTCGCTGCTCCAAGCGGCTCGCCAGCTTCGCCGCGTCGAGAACGCTCAGGCGGGCCGCTGCCAGTTCGATCGCGAGCGGGAGCCCGTCGAGCCGCAGACAGATCTCACGAACTTCGGGCACCGGTTCGAACGCCAGGTCGACCGCACGCGCCCGCTCCATGAAGAGCGCCACGGCGTCCGACTCCGGCAGTGGGTCGACGCCGTACCGCTGCTCGGCTGCGATCCGGAGCGGCTCGCGGCTCGTGACGAGGATCTGCGCGTGCGGCGTCCCGGCGACGAGCCCCGCCACGTCGTCCGCGGCGTCGAGCACGTGCTCGAAGTTGTCGAGCAGTAGGAGCATGCGCCTGTCTCCGACGGACTCGGCGAGGCCGCCCTTCGCGCCGAGGGTTCGCGCGATCGCCGGCTCGACGAGGGCCGCGTCGCCGACGGCCTGGAGTGGGACCCAGAAGACGCCGTCCGGAAAGTCCTCCAGGGAATCGGCCGCGAGCTGCAGCGCAAGGCGCGTCTTCCCCGAGCCACCTGGACCGGTCAGCGTGAGCACTCGGTGCGCACCGAGGAGCGCCGCGGTCTCTCCGAGCTCCCGCTCGCGGCCGACGAGCGGCGTCGGCTGCACGGGCAGGTTCGTCCCGAAGAGGACTTTCAGCGGCGGGAACTCACCGTCGCCGAGCTGGTAGAGCCGGACCGGGGCGGTCAGATCCTTGAGCCGGTGCTGCCCGAGCTCTCGTGGCTCGAGCTCGGAGTCGAGCAGGTCGCGGGTCGACTGCGACAGGAGCACCTGACCGCCGTGGCCCGCGGCCGCGATCCGGGCCGCGCGGTGGACGTCGATGCCCACGTACCCCTCGTCGGTTACGAGTGGTTCGCCGGTGTGAAGACCCATCCGGACCCGGACCGGCCCGCCGGCGAGCGCAGCTTGGCCCTCGCTTGCGGCCGCGATCGCGTCCGAGGCCCGGGTGAACGCGACGAAGAAGGCGTCGCCCTGGGTGTCCACCTCGATCCCGCCGTGTGCGGCGAAGGCGTCGCGCAACGCTTTGCGGTGCGTGGCGAGAGCGGCGGCGTAGCCGTCTCCCAGCTCGTGCAGCAGTCGCGTCGAGCCCTCGATGTCGGTGAAGAGGAAGGTGACCGTGCCGGCCGGCAGCTCGCGCACACCGAGATGATGCCGCGGGAGGGCTTAGTACGGGGTGGCGCGCCGGCGGGCCTTGCGGCGGGCGCGCAGCCAGTGCGTCGTCTCGCCGACCGCGATCACGCCGATGAAGATCAGACCGACGATCAGCATCGCCGTGATCACCTTCTTGCCCTCCGTGGCCGCGTCTGCGACGAGGGGAAGCAGGAGGGCGAGCGCGCTCATGGCCGCGCGACTCTACCCAACCCGACGGCGGTGGGCGCCAAGGGCGCGCTCGACCGACTCGGCGCCGGCGGCGGCGCGGGCGCTCGCCGCGAGCGGCTCGGCGTCGCCTCGGTCGCGGAGCGCTGCGCGGGCATCGTCGAGCTCACCTCGCCCGAGGAGCGCCGCGGTCGCGGCCCAAGCCTCGGCGTCGCCTTCGGCCCCCGACGCGCGGAGCTGCGCGCAGAGCGAGATCAGCTCGGCCAGGTCGGCCACGGCGGCCACGTCCTCGTGCTCGGCGATGCGGACGAGCCCGTGCGCGTAGAGGTAGTCGCCGAGGAGGAGCGCGGTGTCGCGGTCGGCGGGCGCGAAGAGGCGCGGCCGGCCGTAGTGCAGGAGGTAGGCCTCGTAGATCGTCTCCAGCCCGAGCGCGAAGCGCGGCTCGCCGAGGGGCGAGAAGACGGGCTCGGTCTCGCGCTCGTCCTCCGGCCGCAGCGCGCCGCCCCAGAGCGCGCTCTCGCGCTCCGCCTCGAGCGCGACCGTGTCCCACAGCTCAGGCAGAGAAGTCGGCAACGGCCTCGACGGTGCGGTCGACGTCGGCGTCCGTGTGGGCGAGCGAGACGAACAGCGCCTCGAACTGCGAGGGGGCGAGGTAGATCCCGCGCTCGAGCAGGTGCCGGAAGAGGGCACCGTAGCGATCCGTGTCGCTCGCCGCCGCGTCGTCGTAGTCGCGCACCGGCTCGTCCCGGCAGAAGAGCGTCAGCATCGCCCCGACGCGCTGGACGCGGCCGAACGGGGCTAGGCCGGCTTCGAGCCGCGCGCCGAGCCGCTCGAGCTCGTCGTAGACGGCCCCGTCGCGGAGGCGCCGCAGCACGGAGAGGCCCGCAGCCGTGGCGAGCGGGTTCCCCGAGAGCGTGCCCGCCTGGTAGACCTCGCCGGCCGGCGCGAGGTGGTCCAATATCTCCGCGCGGCCGCCGAAGGCCGCGAGCGGCAGGCCGCCGCCGACGATCTTGCCCAGGATGGTCAGGTCCGGGAGCACGCCGTACCGCTCCTGCGCGCCGCCGCGGGCGACGCGGAAGCCCGATATCACCTCGTCGAAGACGAGCAGGGCGCCGCTCGCGTCGCACAGGCGCCGCAGCCCGTTCAGGAAGCCCGGCTCGGGCGGGACGACGCCCATGTTGCCGGCGACCGGCTCGACGATCACGCAGGCGAGGCCCTCGCCGTAGCGCGCGACCGCGGCGGCGGCGCCGTCCAGATCGTTGTAGGTGCACACGATCGTGTCGTGCGCCGCGCCGCTCGGAACACCGGGCGTCGAAGGGATGCCGAGCGTCGCGATGCCCGAGCCGGCGCTCGCGAGCAGCGCGTCGACGTGGCCGTGGTAGCAGCCCGCGAACTTGAGCACGCGGTCACGATGGGTGAAGCCGCGGGCGAGCCGGATCGCGCTCATCGCGGCCTCCGTGCCGGACGAGACCAGGCGGACCCGCTCGACCGACGGGACGGCGTCCACGATCTCTGCCGCGAGCTCGACCTCGCGCTCGGTCGGCGCCCCGAAGCTCGTTCCGTCCGCAGCGGCCTCCACGACGGCGGCGACAGTCTCCGGGTCTGCGTGGCCGAACAGGAGCGGCCCCCAGGACACGACCCAGTCGAGGTAGCGCGCACCATCCACGGTCTCGAGCTCGGCGCCCGAGGCGCGGCGGACGAAGAGCGGCTCGTCGAGCCCCACCGCGCGCATCGCGCGCACCGGCGAGTTCACGCCGCCGGGGATCAGCTCACGGGCGCGGCTCCAGAGCTCGCTGCCCGTCCTCACAGCCACGCAGCGATCTCCTTCGTCCAGTACGTGACGACGAGGTCGGCGCCGGCGCGCTTGATTGCGGTCAGCGACTCGAGCGCGGCCTGCCGCTCGTCGAGGTGGCCGGCCGCGGCGGCCGCCTTCACCATCGCGTACTCGCCGGAGACGTTGTAGGCGGCCAGGGGCGCGTCGAAGCGCTCGCGCACCGCGCGCAGGACGTCGAGGTAGGGAAGCGCCGGCTTGATCATCAGCGCGTCGGCCCCTTCGGCCAGGTCGAGCTCGCACTCGCGCAACGCCTCGCGGACATTGGCCGGATCCAGCTGGTAGCCGCGCCGGTCACCGAAGGCGGGGGCGGAATCGGCCGCCTCGCGGAACGGGCCGTAGAACGCGGACGCGTACTTCGCCGCGTAGGACAGGATCGGCGTGTCCGGGAGCGCCTCTCGAATCGCCCCCACCCGGCCGTCCATCATGTCGCTCGGCGCGACGACGTCAGCGCCGGCCTCGACGTGGCTCTCGGCCGTGCGGACGAGGAGCTCGAGCGACTCGTCGTTCACGACCTCGCCGTCGCGGACGACGCCGCAGTGGCCGTGCGACGTGTACTCGCAGAGGCAGACGTCCGTGACGAGCACGAGCTCTGGAAATCGGGAGCGCAGGTCGCGGAGCGCGCGCTGGACGATGCCGTCCTCGTCCCACGCTCCCGTGGCCTCCTCGTCCTTCGTCTCCGGGATCCCGAAGAGGATGACGGCGCGGACCCCCGCCTCGACGAGCTCCTCGACCTCGCGCGGCAGCGTTTCGAGCGAGTGGCGGCCGAGGGCTGGCAGCGCGTCGTTTCGGAGCGGCTCGGGAGCCACGAAGAGCGGCATGACGAAGTCGTCGAGGTGGAGCCGCGTCTCGCGGACGAGGCCGCGGAGGGCAGGCGTCCGGCGCAGGCGGCGCAGGCGCGTCGTCGGGAAGGCGCTCACGCCGAAGAAGGTTACGTCAGGCGCCGAGCTTGCAGTACGTCGCTGCCCGGTAGACGCTCGAGGCAGCCGGGTCGCCCTTGTTCTTCAGTACCGCGGCCACGATCGTGCGAAAGCGCTTCCCGGCGGCGAGGCCGACGTCGAGAGCGCTGCCGACGATCCTGTTCGAGTCGCGGTTCCGGATCGGGTTGACGTGGATCCGGATCGGCTGCGTCGTCATGCAGCGAAATGTGATCTTTGCGCGGATCTCGGGGCCGAGGCCGCCGTCGACGAAGGCCTTCGGCTCGGCGGCTCGGCGGCACCGGCTGCTGATCATGCGCGTGGCGAACGACGCCGATGCGAGCGCTCGTCGGCCGTCGCTCACGACGACCTGCCGCTTCGGGT
>VAYE01000032.1 GCA_005883235.1 Actinomycetota bacterium | reverse complement strand
CGAAGTTGCGCACGACAGTCTCCGGGTCGCCGTCCGCCCAGGGTCGCGCGTAGTAGGCGCGAACCTGGGCCGCACTCGCCTCGTTCGCCTCGCGGAGAAGCGCCCGCCGCTCGTCGAGCGTCTCGGCACATGGCCCGGCGGCGAGCGCGTCGGCGAAGAGCCGCTCGACGGCGTCGGTCGTCTCCTCGACCCCCTTCGAGCCGTCGACCGGGAGGATTGGTGCGGCATGCTCTCTCGCTTCGCGCTCGATGAGGCTCGCCAGGGCCGGGAAGAGCCGCCTCGCGCCGGGAGACGGGCCGCGCGCCTCGAGCTGCGCCCGGTGGAAGGCGGCGCTCGGAACGAGCCAGATCGCGCGTGACCGGTCCGCAATCCCGGACGAGACCGCAGAGGCCGGGAGGCTCGAGCCCTCGGCGACGACGAGCGGCGCCGTCGGCAGTTCGCGGAGGTCGTCGATCACCATCGGGCCGCGTTCGCGGTGGAGCGACATGGCGAGGAGGTCCTCCGCCGGCGCGTCCCAGCGCTGCTCGGGCGCCAGCGCCTCCCACCGCGCCGCCGCGCGATTCCCCGCTGCGAGCGCGCGGTCGCGATGGGCCCACGTCCGCGTGTCGGCGTTGTACCAGCGCAGCCCGTGGCGTCGGACGAGGCGGGTCGCCACGCTCGTCTTCCCGGAACCGGGCGGCCCGCCGATCCAGATAACGTGTTTCAACACCGCGACCATCTTGACGGCCGCCGCCTACCCCTGATTCGCTCGTGACCCGCCGGATTGCGCTCCTGAGAGGGATCAACCTGGGCAGCCGCCGCAGGGTGGAGATGGCCGCCCTGCGCGACGTACTGGCCGGCCTCGGCTACCGCGACGTCCGGACCTTCCTCCAGAGCGGCAACGTCGTCTTCACCAGCCGAGCGTCGCCCGGGCGCCTGCAGCGCGACCTCGAGAAGCAGCTCGCCGCCGAACTCGGGATCGACGTCCAGGTGCTTGTCCGGACGCGCGACGAGCTCGCAGACGTCGTCGAGCGGAACCCGCTTGGGGACGTCGCCCACAACCCGTCGAGGTACCTCGTGAGCTTCCTGTCCGCCAAGCTGGCCGCGAAGCTCGTGCGCGACCTGGCCACGGTGGACGTCACGCCGGAGCAGTTCGTCGTCAGCGGTCGAGAGATCTACGCCTGGCACCCCGACGGCGTCCAGCGCTCGCGGCTCGGCAAGCTGCTCTCCGAGGAGCGGCTCGGGGTCGCGGCAACCGCCCGCAACTGGAACACCGTGACGAAGCTGCTGGCCCTGGCCGACGCATAGAGGGTCAGAGACCGGCGTACGGCGGGCCGGTCATGTACTTGAAGCCGCTGTCGACGGCGAGGGTCACGACGACCGCGTCGGGCCCGAGGCTTGCGGCGAGTCGCCGCGCGGCGACCACGTTCGCACCGGTGGAGACGCCGGCGAAGATGCCCTCCTCCTGGGCGAGTCGAGCGGTCATCTCGATCGCCTCCTGGTCCTCGATCGGCCAGACGTCGTCCACCCGCTCCGGCTCCCAGTGCGGCGGCACGATCCCCGTCCAGCCCTGCATGGCGAACGAGCCGCTCGGCCCGCCGCTGATCGCGGCCGAGCCCGCCGGCTCGAGGGCGACGATCTGCGTGTCCGGCTTCCGGGACTTGAGCGCCTCGGCGACGCCTAGCAGTGACCCGGCGGTGCCGACGCCCTGGCAGAACGCGGTGACCCGGCCCTGCGTCTGATCCCAGATCTCGCGCCCCAGCATGTCGCGGTGGCCGGGGACGACGTAGGGGTTGTTGAACTGATCCGTAGCATAGGTGCCCGGCTCCCGGGCGAGCTCCGCGGCGCGCTCGACCATGTTCGCGATGTCCTGCGCGGTTACGCGGCCGCGCTCCTCGACGGCATCGATCACCTCGAGCTCGGCGCCGAGCGCTCGCATCAGCTGCATGCGTTCCTCGCTGAAGCAGGCCGAGATGACGATCCGCGCCCGGTACGCCTTCGCTCGGCAGACGAGGGCGAGCGCCGGCCCGGTGCTGCCGCCGGTGTACTCGACGACCGTCGTGCCTGCTTCGATCAGCCCGTCACGCTCGGCCCCCTCGATCATCGAGAGCGCCATCCGGTCCTTCATCGACCCGGTCGGGTTCAGGTACTCGAGCTTGACCCACAGCTCGGCGCCGTTCTCCGGCGCTAGGCGCCGGAGCCGGACGAGCGGCGTGTTCCCGATCGTGGCGAGGATCGCGTCGTTGGACATGAAGCGGAACCATCCTATGGGCCGGCTCGCCCGAGGAAAATCGTCACCGAGTCGACACAGACGCGTCGGGATTCGACCGGTACGTTGTCCAGCATGGCGACGGCGACCAAGCCCGAGAAGAAGGCGACCCCGTGGGGAGCGGCGGTCGTGGTTGATCGCGTGACCCTGCCGCAGCGCGCCGGCGAGAAGCGTTTCGCCACGATGGTCGAGCTCCTCGAGACGGAGAAGGGCGAACGTCTCGTCCGCTTCGCGTACTCCACCGACGGCACCGCTCGGCGCGGACCCGTGACGCTCCGCGCGCGCGACCTCGAGCGGCTGCAGGCGGCGCTGGCCGAGCATCCCGAGCTCGGTCGCCTGCTCACTTTAGGGAGTGGTGCCTAGAAGCGAATCCGACAAGACGCAGACGCCCGACCGGTCATTTCAGACGGACGCGCAGGCGGAGCCTGCACGTCCTGATGCCGGCACCGCGAGCGGCGCCTAGACGGCGGCCGACGCGAGAACCCTGCCGCGAGCCGTGTCCACCAAGGAGGCGAGGACGAGCGCCCCGTCGGCGGAGCCGAGCAGCGGATCGACCGCGTGCTCCGGGTGCGGCATGAGCCCCATGACGTTGCCGTCCTCGTTGACGACGCCGGCCACGTCGCCGACGGAGCCGTTGCAGGGCTCGGCGTACCGGAGGACGATCTGGCGGCGCGCGGTGAGCTCGTCGAGGAGCTCGTCGGGGGCGAACCAGCACCCCTCGCCGTGCTTGACGGGGATCGTCAGCTGCTGTCCGGTGCCGCAGCGGGCGGTGAACGGCGTGTCCGAGCGCTCCACGGTCAGGCGGACGTCGTGGCAGACGAACGACAACGAGACGTTCGGGCGCAGGACGCCCGGCAGGAGGCCGGCTTCGCAGAGGATCTGGAAGCCGTTGCAGATCCCGAGCACCAGGCCGCCCTCGGCGGCGAAAGCCCGCACGGCCTCCATCGCCGGCGAGAAGCGTGCGATCGCGCCGCAGCGGAGGTAGTCGCCGTACGAGAAGCCGCCCGGCAGCACGACGGCTGCGAGGTCCGGCAGCGCTGGGTCGGCGTGCCACACCGGCACCGGGTCGGCGCCGAGGGCCCGGAGCGCCCAGGTCGCGTCGCGGTCGTCGTTCGAACCCGGGAACGTGACGACGCCGATGCGGGGAGCCGAGTCCCTCACGGGGTGGGAAGCTCGATCTCGTAGCTCTCGATCAGTGGGTTGGCGAGGAGCTGC
The DNA here is from genome assembly GCA_005883235.1 of Actinomycetota bacterium. The sequence goes on along the minus strand of VAYE01000032.1, from coordinate 4,986 downwards.
TCGCACATCCGCTCGAGCTCCGCGCGGACGGCGGCGGGGTCATCCCCCTCGAGCTCGAGGTCGACGACGCGGCCCACGCGCGCCCCGCCGATCGCGAACCCGAGCTGGCGGAGGGAGGTCTCGACCGCCTCGCCCTGCGGGTCGAGGATGCCTTGCTTCGGCCGGACGAGCACGGTCGCCCTCACCGGAGCACCACCTCGGGATCCGCGAGGTAGGCGTCGAAGTCGACGCCCGTGAGCCGCTCGAACGCGTCGACGTAGCGTGCCCGCGTGCCGGCGACGACGTCGTCCGGAAGCTCCGGTCCCGGCTCGGTCTTGTCCCAGCCGAGCGACTCGCAGTAGTCGCGGGCGTACTGCTTGTCGAACGAGGGCTGCGGGCCGCCGGGCTCGTACTCCCCGGCGGGCCAGAAGCGCGACGAGTCGGGCGTGAACGCCTCGTCGCCGAGAACGAGCCGTCCCTGGTCGTCGCGTCCGAACTCGAACTTCGTGTCCGCGATCAGGATGCCGCGCGCGGCCGCGTGCTCCGCCGCGAAGCGGTACAGCTCGAGCGAGACGCGCTCCAGCTGCTCGAGGAGGTCGGCGCCCACGAGCTCCGCCGCCTGACCGCGGTCGATGTTCTCGTCGTGGCCCGTCACCGCCTTCGTCGAGGGCGTGAAGATCGGCTCCGGCAGGCGCTCGGACTCGGCGAGTCCCGCCGGCAGCGCGTGCCCACACACCCCACGCGTCCGCTGGTAGTCCTTCCAGCCGGAGCCGGAGAGGTAGCCGCGGACGACGCACTCGAGCGGCAGCATCTCGAGCCGGCGGCACTCGGTCGAGCGGCCGTCCGGGCGCAGCGCGAGCAGGTGGTTCGGGCAGAGGTCGCGCGTCTGCGCGAACCAGAAGCCGGAGAGGCCGGTGAGGACGCGGCCCTTGTCCGGGACCTCGGTCGGGAGGACGACGTCGAAGGTCGAGATCCGGTCGCTCGCGACGAGGAGCAGCCGCGCCTCGTCGAGGGCGTAGAGCTCACGCACCTTGCCGCTTCCGACGTGGGCTACCGCGTCAGGCATGAACGGCCTCCTCCTTTCCGACGAGCGCGTGCAGGCGCTCGAAGACGACGTCGACGTGACGGACCGAGGCTTCGAGGTCGAACACGGCCTCGAGCGCGTCCGGCGGAAGCCGCCCGGCGATCTCCGGGTCGCCTGCGACGAGCCCGCGGAAGTCGCGTTCCTCCTCCCACGCCTGCATCGCGTGCCGCTGGACGGCGCGGTACGCCTCGTCCCGGCCGAGACCCGACTCGACGAGCACGAGGAGAAGGCGGTGGCTGAACACGAGCCCGTGGCTCGCGTCGAGGTTTCGCCGCATCCGGTCGGCATGGACGACGAGGCCGTCCACGAGCCAGGCGAAGCGGTCGAGCATGTAGTCGAGTGCGAGGAAGGCATCCGGGACGACGACCCGCTCGGCCGAGGAGTGAGAGATGTCGCGTTCGTGCCAGAGCGGCACGTCCTCGAACCCGACGAGCGCGGCGGCGGGCACGACGCGTGCGAGACCGCAGATTCGCTCCGCGACCTTCGGGTTGCGCTTGTGCGGCATCGCGGACGAACCCTTCATCCCCTTCGCGAAGGGTTCCTCGACCTCGCGCACCTCGGTCCGGGCGAGGTGCCGGATCTCCTGAGCGAACCGCTCGAGCGAGGTTGCGACGAGCGCGAGCGCGCAGAGGAGCTCCGCGTGACGGTCACGGGCTATCACCTGCGTCGAGAGAGGATCCGGCTCCAGCCCCAGCTGCTCGCAGGCGATCCGCTCGACCTCCGGCTCGACCTGGGCGTACGTCCCCACCGTGCCCGACAGCTGGCCGACGCGCGTCGCCTCGAGCGCGCGTGCAAGCCGCGTCCGCCCGCGATCGAGCTCGAACGCCCAGCCCGCGAGCTTCCAGCCGAAGGTCGTCGGCTCGGCGTGGATCCCGTGCGAGCGACCGATCGTGATCGTGTGGCGGTGCTCGTCGGCGCGGCGGACGACTGCGGCGAACGCGGCGTCGATCCCCTCGAGCAGCACGCGCCCGCCGTCCTGGATCTGCAGGGCGAGGCCCGTGTCGACGACGTCGGAGGAGGTCAGGCCGTAGTGGATCCACCGGCCCTCTGGCCCGAGCTGCTCGGCGACGGCGTCGACGAAGGCCGCGGTGTCGTGATCGGTGACGCGCTCGATCTCCGCGACGCGCTCGGGTGTCGGGGTCGCCGCCCGCTCGCGGATCGCGCGCGCCTCGGCTTCGGGGACGACGCCGAGCTCGGCCCAGGCTTCGAGCGCGGCGAGCTCGACCTTGAACCACGCCTCGAGCTTGCTCTCGTCCGACCAGATCCTGGCCATGGCCGGGCGGGAGTAGCGTGCGATCACTGCCGCGATCCTAGCGAGCGTCCAGGCGGGCGCTCGTCACCGGCCGAGGATGCGGGCGGCGAGCAGCGCGGCGTTGCGGGCCCCGTCGACGCCGACGCACGCGACCGGCACGCCCGGCGGCATCTGGACGATCGAGAGCAACGCGTCGAGCCCGTCGAGGACGCTCGTGGACGAGCGCAGCGGCACGCCGATCACGGGCAGGTCCGTATGGGCCGCGGCGACGCCCGGCAGCGCCGCAGCGAGGCCTGCGCCGGCGATCAGGACCTTCAGGCCTCGCTCGCGGGCGCCGCGGCAGTACTCCGCCACGGCGTCCGGGTTGCGGTGCGCGGAGCGAACCTCGAGCTCGTGGGCGATCCCGCGCCTGGAGAGCTCGTCGAGCGCCGGCTGCATCCGCTCCCGGTCCGACTCGGCCCCGACGAGGATGCCGACCTCGGGGCTCTCAGCCGCCGACACGCTGGCCTCGCTCGGCGGCCACGTCGCGCCGGTAGCGCGCGCCGGGGAAGCTGATGCGCTCGACGGCCGCGTACACCCCCGAGCGGGCGTCCGGGACGGAGTCGCCGGTCGCCGTCACGGAGAGGATCCGTCCGCCGTTCGTGACCAGGCGCCCGTCGCGAACCGCGGTGCCGGCCTGGAAGACGAGCGCGCCCTCGCGTTCCGCCTCCTCGATCCCCTCGATCGGCGAGCCGGCGTCGCGCCCCTCGGGATACGAGCCGGCGGCGAGGACGACGGTGACCGCGGCGCGGTCCGACGCGCGGAGCTCGATTCCGCTCAGGTCGCCGGTCGCGGCGGCAACCAGCGCCTCGAGCAGGTCGTCTTCGAGGATCGGCAGGACCGACTGCGTCTCCGGGTCGCCGAAGCGGCAGTTGAACTCGAGCACGCGCGGCCCGTCCTCCGTCAGCATCAGGCCGGCGAAGAGCGCGCCGACGAACGGCGTCCCGCGTCGCGCGAGCTCGTCGAGCACGGGGCGGTGGACGAGGTCGAGCAGCTCCTCGGGATCGACCCCGTCGACCGGGGCGTACGCACCCATGCCGCCGGTGTTCGGGCCGGTGTCGCCGTCGCCGATCCGCTTGAAGTCCTGCGCCACGGGGAGCGCGATCGTGCGCGCTCCGTCGGTGAGCGCGAACACCGAGACCTCCTCGCCCTCGAGCAGCTCCTCGATCACGACCGGCCCGCCGAGCGCGGCCGTCGCCCGCAACCCGGCCTCGAGCTCTTGCTCGGTGCGGCAGACGTGCACGCCCTTCCCGGACGCGAGCCCGTCCGCTTTGACGACGCAGGGCGGCCGCGCCACCGGCATCGTCGCGGCGGCCGCGACGCCCGCTGCGCGCATGATCTCCTTCGCGAAGCTCTTCGAGCCCTCGATGCGCGCCGCATCCGCGCTCGGCCCGAAGACGGCGATCCCTCCGTGCCGGAGCTCGTCCGCGACCCCCGCGACGAGGGGCGCCTCGGGCCCGACGACGACGAGATCGACGGCGAGGGAGCGCGCGAGCTCGACGACAGCCTCCGCGTCCTCCGCCCGGACCGGGTGACAGTCGCCGAGCGCGGCGATGCCGGGGTTTCCGGGCGCTGCGTGCAGCTCGTCGAGCCGGGGCGATTGCGCGAGCCGCCACGCAAGCGCGTGCTCGCGGCCGCCGGAGCCCAGGAGGAGCAGCTTCACGGCGGCGAGTCTAGGGGCCGGAGCGGAGGTTTGAAAGCTGCCCCGGCGGGCCATGCTCCGGCCATGCTCGAACCCGGCCTCGACCTGCACGAGTGGGAGACCGAGTGGCAGGCGCTCGAGTCCCTCGTCGAAGATTCGCCGCGCGAAGCGCTCGGGGAGCTGGACGACCTTGTCGAGCGGATCCTCGAGGCACGCGGATTCGCTCCGAACGATCCGGTCGCCTCGACGGGCGACGAGCCGGAGATCCTCGCCAACTTTCGCGCAGCCCGGGAGATCACCCTCGGCTCGGAACGGGGCGACGACATCTCCCCTGGAGACGTCGCTCAGGCGATCGAGGACTACCGGCTCGTCTACGAGACGGTGACCGGGCAGCGCGCGGCGCCGTAGCCGGGGGCCGGCGGCTCCTCTCTCTTGGCGCGAAGTCGGCACAGACGCGTGCGGATTTCCTCGCTAGCGTTCGTGTTGGGGGTTCCCCCAAGGACATGGCCGGATTAGACGAGGTGAGGGAGGGCAGGGCGGACGGGGCCGGGACGGCGCCGCCCTACTCGGCCGCCCGCGTCGAGGTCTCGCGACTCCCCGGCGGCCGCCGAGAGCACGACGAGGTGGCGGTCGAGGAGCCGCTCGAGATCCGGATCGGCGGCGAGCCCGTCGCCGTCACGATGCGGACGCCCGGCCACGACGAGGAGCTCGCGCTCGGTTTCTGCCTCTCGGAGGGGCTCACGCCCACCGACGCTTCGCTCACCGACGACCTCGCGGCCAACACCGTCGACGTGTGCGCGCCGGGCATCGACATCTCGCGCATGCGCCGGAGCTTCTACACGACGTCTTCCTGCGGTGTGTGTGGCAAGGGCGCGCTCGAGGCCGTCGCCGTCGAGGCTCCGCGCGCCGAAAGCACGCTTCGGGTTCCGGCGTCACTCGTCGCGGAGCTGCCTGATCGCCTTGGCGAGGCGCAGGCGACCTTCGCCGCGA
>VAYE01000225.1 GCA_005883235.1 Actinomycetota bacterium | reverse complement strand
CGCGGTCGACTCGATCCAGCTCGTCTCGCGGACGCCGCTCGAGCGGGTGCGGTCGGTTGCGGTCACGCCTGAAAGCGCGACGTCGGTCGTCCTGACCCGAGTGCTCTTGCCGGAGGCGGAGCACGTGCCGCTGGGCGAGGAGGCGGACGCGAAGCTCTTGATCGGCGACGCGGCCTTGCAGAGCGCGTTCGAGGATCCGACGCCGCACTACGACCTCGGCCGCCTGTGGCTGGAGCGGACCGGCCTGCCGATGGTCTTCGCGGTCTGGGCCTGCCCCGACCCGCCGCCCGAAGGCTTGTCCGCTCTGGAGGATGCGCTCGTCGCGTCGGTCCGGCTCGCCCGGGCCGAGCCCGAGCGGCTCGCCTACGAGGCGAGCGAGCGCTACGGCTATCCGCCGGGGTTCCTCGCGCGCTACTTCGAGAAGCTCCGCTACCGCTTCGGGCCCAGGGAGCGCGCCGGCTTGCTGACCTTCCTCGAGCTGGCCCGCGACGCCGGTGAGCTCGAGCACGTGCCCGAGCTCCGCTTCGTTCGCGAGGAGCGTGTCCCAGCGTGATCGCCGAGATCCTCGAGCGGGCCCGCGACGGCGATCGGATGTCGGAAGCCGACGCGGCCGAGCTGCTCCGCTCCCGCGATCTCGTCGCGGTGGGCCGTGCCGCCGACGAGCTCCGCGCCCGTCGCACGGACCCGGCCCGGATCACGTTCATCGTCGACCGGAACCTCAACTACACGAACGTCTGCTACACGGACTGCGACTTCTGCGCCTTCTACCGCCGGCCGGGCGACCGCAACGAGGGCTACCTGCTCCCGAAGCCCGTCATCTTCAAGAAGATCGAGGAGACGCTTGCGGTCGGCGGCACCGGCCTCCTGATGCAGGGCGGCCACCATCCCGACCTCGGGGTCGAGTACTACGAGGACCTGTTCCGCTCGATCAAGGCGCGCTACCCGATCCATCTCCACGCCCTCTCCCCGTCCGAGATCCAGCACGCTGCGCGGCGCTCCAAGCTCACGATCTGGGAGGCGCTCTCCCGCCTGCGCGACGCGGGCCTCGACTCGATCCCGGGCGGCGGCGCGGAGATCCTCGTCGACCGCGTCCGCGACATCATCTCGCCGAAGAAGACGACCTCCGCCGAGTGGCTCGACGTCATGCGGCACGCGCACCGGCTCGGCATGTCGACGACGGCGACGATGATGTACGGCCACGTCGAGACGCTCGAGGAGCGGGTCGAGCACATGACCTGCTCACCCAGGCCGTCTCCCGCATCTACCTCGACAACGTCGACCACATCCAGTCGTCGTGGGTGACGCAGGGGCTGAAGATCGGCCAGGTCGCGCTCGGCTTCGGCGCGGACGACATGGGGTCGGTGATGATCGAGGAGAACGTCGTCTCAGCGGCCGGCACCACGTACCGGACCTCGACCGAGGAGCTCGTGCACCTCATCCGGCAGCTCGGCAAGACACCCGTGCAGCGGGACACGCTCTACCGCGACGTCAAGGTCTGGAATTAACGCCTTGGCTTGACGACGACGCGGCCGCTGATCACCGGGCTCGTCGTCTCGGTGAGACAGCCCCCCGGCGCGGTCGAGGGCGACGAGCAGCCCTCGCGCGGGAACGGCAGCCAGAAGGCGTAGAACACCGTCGCCCGGGTCACCTTCTCCGGAATGCGGAACCCGCCCGTTCGACTCGTCTCCGCGGCCTGCGCTTGCCCAAGCGTGAACGTGACCGTCGCCGAGCCCGAGGAATCCTGGGTGAAACGGACGATCCGGATCGTCGCGCCTCTCCGCGGCTTGCGGGCGAGCAGGAGCTTCCCGTAGAGGACGTATCGCCCCTTCGCCTTCGCGCGCCGGGAATGGAGCGTGAGCACGCTGGGCCACGGAACGAGGCCCCGCACCTCGAAGGTGGCGCCTTCGTCGACGGCGCCTGTCGCCGTCATCGGGGTGATGAAGGCCCGCCAGACGTAGATCCCCGGGGCGGTCGGAGGGACGACCGTCCGCGCCAGGTCGAGCCCCAGCCCCGAGAACGCGAGCCCTTCGGGAAGGTCGAAGCAGACCTTGAGCTCGTAGCCGCCGAGCGCGGCGTCCGGGCCGGTCGCGGCGTCGACGAAGACGGGGACGTCGAGCGGCTCGACGCGCCAGACGGCAAGGTGCGTGCCGGCGGCGCAGGTCTGCAGGCGCGGATCGGCGGCGTAGCGGGCCGCGTCCGCGACGACGATGTCTCCCAGGGTGCTCGACCCCTCGCCGGCGGGATCGGACGCGGACTCGAGCTCGAGGTCCCCTCTGCCGACCACGGCCCCGACCGGCCGAGCCAGGTTGAGGGTGAAACCGGCCGGCACGGAGACCTGGACGCGCGCCGTCGCGGCGCCCTGGCTTCCGCCGACGCTGATCAGGGTCTCCTCGGCGGAGGCCTGGACGACGAGCACCGAGAACGCCTGAGCCCGCGCGGGCCCAGGCGACCAGGCCGCGGCCGCGGCCGCGAGCGCCAGCGCGATTCGTCCCACCGGTGACATCTTCTACCTGCGAGCAGCTTTCGGCTACCGTGGGCCTCGGGTCGTGCTCGGCAAGCTGGTCATCGGGGGTCTGCTCGCGCTGGTCCTCGCCGCCCCCGGTTCGGCGGCGGCGCCCCCGCGCGTGCTGCTCATGCCGGGCGTGACCTACTCGCGCCAGGTCGAGCTCACTCCGCACGGGCCGGTGGCCGTGCACGTCATCACCGCGCCGCGCCCGAGCGGGCTCTACGGTCTCACGGCAGCGCTGTCGAACAACACGGTCGTGGGGCGCGAGGGCCTGACCGCCATCGAGCGCCGCGCGTCCGCGTCCGCGACCGTCGCCGGGGTCAACGGCGACTTCTTCTCGGCGAGCGGCGAGCCGAGCGGCATCGTCCTGCGCAGCGGGACGCTCGACCACCCGGCCGAGGCCAGCCGGTCGAGCATCGGCGTCGGCACGGACGGATCGCTGCGCGTGGAGCGGATCGAGTACGACGGGATCTGGAGAGGCTTGAGCGGGCGGCGGCCGCTGCAGCTCAACCGTCCACCGGGCGCGAACGGTGTCAGCCTCTTCACGCGGTCGTGGGGTGCGACGACGCCGACGATCGCCGGGTCGGTGGAGGCGATCCTCCCCGTGCTTCCTCCGACCACGCCGAACACCGACCTCGCAGCCACGGTGGCGCAGATCGGCTCGTCGAACGGCGGCACGCGCATCCCGCCCGGCGGCGCAGTGATCCTCGCGCGCGGAACGGGAGCGGCGAGGTTCGCGGCCGAGGCGCCGGCGGGCACCGCTCTCGTCCTCCGGTTCATCCTCACGCCGACCTGGAGCGACGTGACCGACGCGATCGGAGGCGGCCCGCTCCTCGCCGACGGCCGGATCGTCCTCGTCGCCGTCGACGGGGCGGCGGCCGGCTACAGCGTCGGCATGACCAACTTCGAGCTCGCGCTCACACTCGTCCGTCTCGGCGCCGTCACCGGGTCGGCGCTCGGGAGCGGCACCGCGACGACGATGGCCTTCGACGGGACGCTCGTCAACCGCCCGTCCGCGCAAGGCGGCGAGCTCCCCCTCTCGGACGCGCTGCTCGTCTCGTACTACGGCGTCTACGCCCCGCCGCCGCTCGCCGCGGAGCTCTCCCCGAACGGAGACGGCGTGGGCGAGAAGCAGACGCTGGCATACAAGATCGTGCGCCCCTCCACGGTGACCGCGTGTCTCGCCGGGCCCGGCGGCGTGACGCAGACGCTCGACAGCGGCGTCCGGGCTCCGGGGGCGTATCGCTTCCCCTGGGCGCCGACCGGAGCGCCGGAGGGTCGCTGGCGCTTCTCCGTGACGGCCGTCGACGATCGCGGGCAGCGCTCGACGGCGGACCGCACCTTCACGCTCGACACGACGCTCGGCTTCCTGCGGGTGCCTGCTTCGGTGACCGTCCGCCGGGGCGGCTCTTCGCTCCGGGCGAGCTTCGTCCTCGCCCACCCGGCCCAGGTGACTGCCGCCGTCGAGCGGCCCGGCGGCGCGATCGTGCGCACGCTCTTCAAGCGCCGCCTCGACGCGGCGACGATTCCTGTCGGCTGGAACGGACGCGACGAACGGGGCGTCCTCCCGTTCGCGGGTACCTACGGGCTACGCGTGACGGCGACGAACGAGCTCGGGACGGTGTCGCTCGTCCAGCCGTTCCGCATCCGCCGCGGGTAACCTCCGCCCGTGCCGCTCGCGAGCGTCTCGAGCTCGCTGACGACGCTCGTCGGCGACCACGGTCTCTATGCGGTCTTCGGCCTGATGGCGATCGACGCCGTCTTCCCGGCGGCGAGCGAGCTCGTGATGCTCTACGCCGGCGCGCTCGCGGCAGGGGCCTTCGCGGGGCACGTGACGCTCTTCGGGTCACGCATCCCCTTCGGGTTCGACGGCTACCTCGCGATGGCGCTGGCGGGGGCGATCGGCTACCTGGTCGGAGCGCTCGCAGGGTGGGCGATCGGCCTCTACGGGGGCCGGCCCCTCCTCGAGCGCCGCGGCCGCCTGTTCCACCTCTCGGAGGCGCGGCTCGCGCGCGCGGAGCGCTGGTTCGACCGCTGGGACGACTGGGCTGTCCTCCTCGGCCGGATCACGCCGGTCGCACGGTCGTTCGTCTCGATCCCGGCCGGGATCTTCCGGATGCCGCTGCCGCGCTACACCGTCCTGACGGCGATCGGCTCCGCCGCCTGGTGCTTCGCGTTCGCGGGCGCCGGCTGGGCGCTCGGGCGGAGCTACGAGCACTTCCACCGCGACTTCCGCTTCGTCGATTACGCGGTCGTCGCGGCGGCGCTCCTGGTGGCGGGATGGCTGCTGCTCCGCTGGCGCAACGGGCGCCGGAAGCCTCTGGCAGCCGAGTAGACTGGCTCGCCGTGCCCGCGATCCCGCTCTTCAAGCCGGCAGCGCAGTACGGCCCCCTTCTTCCGGAGCTGAAAGAGCGGCTCGGCGCCGTCCTCGACAGTGGCCGTTTCATCCTCGGGCCGGAGGTACGCGCCTTCGAGGAGGAGGCCGCCGCCTTCCTCGGGATCCCGCAGACGCTCGGCGTCGCGAACGGCACCGATGCGATCAGCCTGGTCCTGAACGCCCTCGAGATCGGTCCCGGCG
>VAYE01000224.1 GCA_005883235.1 Actinomycetota bacterium | reverse complement strand
AGCGGGTCGTGAGCGGCGGTTTGGTCGGTGACGAGATCGAAGCGCTCACCGCGCCGCGCGAGCTCCGGCACCACGTCGGCCGCATTGCCGAGCAACCCCACCGAGAGTGGTCGGCGCGCCGCCGCCGCCGCGCGTACCCGCCGCAGCGCGTCGTCGAGCGACTCGGCCGCCTCGTCCAGGTACCGCGTGCGGAGACGCCGCTCGATCCTCGCCGGGTCGACCTCGACGCACAGCACCGCCGCGCCGGCCATCGTCCCCGCGAGCGGCTGTGCCCCGCCCATCCCCCCGAGCCCGGCGGTGAGGATGGTCCGGCCCGCAAGATCAGGCGACCCGAAATGGCGCACGCCCGCGGCCGCGAACGTCTGGTACGTGCCCTGGAGGATCCCCTGGGTGCCGATGTAGATCCAGCTCCCGGCGGTCATCTGCCCGTACATCGTCAGCCCCATGGCCTCGAGCCGGCGGAACTCGTCCCACGTCGCCCAGCGTGGGACGAGGAGCGAGTTCGCGATCAGCACCCGCGGGGCACCCGGATGCGTCCGCAAGACGCCGACCGGCTTGCCGCTCTGGACGAGGAGCGTCTCGTCCTCGGCCAGCTCGAGGAGCGTGCGGACGATCGCGCGCAACGCCTCGTGGCTCCGGGCCGCCTTCCCGGAGCCGCCGTAGACGACGAGCTCCTCGGGCCGCTCTGCGACCTCCGGGTCGAGGTTGTTCAGGAGCATCCGAAGCGGCGCCTCCGTGGCCCACGAGCGGGCGTTGAGCTCCGTGCCCCGCGGCGCACGAATGCGTGCCAAGTCGCCGCACAACGATTCGACCGCGGCGTCGATCGTGCCCGTTGCGGTCATGGCTGCCGACGCTCCTCATCCCGTAACCGCTCGCGCCAGCGCCGCCAGCTCCACGCCGTCGCCGCAACGAAGAAGAAGGCGCCGATGACGAGCGCGCGGCCGAGGCTTCCGCCCGTGAGCTTGGCGACGACGACGAGTGCGACCGCCATCACGCCGTAGAGGAGCGCGCTGTCGCGATAGGGGCGCTTCGGCAACCGGCGCGGCGGCTGCTCCCAGCGAAGCGCCTTCTTCACGAGAGCTCGCCCACCTCGGCCTCGACTGCGGCAGCCAGTGAGCCCTCCCGGATCGCCGTCGCGACCGCCTCGATGTCGTCGGCGAGCGGCCGGTCGTCCCGCAGCCGCGGGGAAAGCGACCGGACGAACGTCCTGGTCGCACCGACGCCTGCCCCGGGCGCGAGCGGCGCGAGGAGCTCGACTGCCTGCGCCCCCGCGAGCAGCTCGATCCCAACCGTCAGCTCGGCGTTCGCGAGCACCTGCCACGCCTGGAGTCCGGCCGCGTTTCCCATCGAGACATGGTCCTCCTGGCCTGCGCTCGTGGGGATCGAGTCCACGCTCGCCGGATGGCAGAGCACCTTGTTCTCGCTGACGAGCGACGCGGCCACGTACTGAGGGATCATGAAGCCGGAGTTCAAGCCCCCGTCCGACGCCAGAAACGCGGGGAGGCCGTTCGAGAGGCTCGGATTGACGAGCCGCTCGACGCGTCGCTCGGAGATGTTCGCGAGCTCGGCCACCGCGATCGCGAGCGCGTCGAGCGCGAAGGCGAGCGGCTGACCGTGGAAGTTCCCGTTCGAGACGACCATGTCCTCTTCGACGAAGACGAGCGGGTTGTCCGTGGCGGCGTTCAGCTCCACCGCAATCGTGCCCTCGACGTACGACAGGAGGTCGCGCGCAGCGCTGTGCACCTGGGGCGCGCACCTGAGCGCGTAGGCGTCCTGCACCTTGTCGCACCAGCGGTGCGCCTCCATGATCGCGGAGCCCTCCACCAGTCGGAGGACGTTCGCGGCCGAGTCGCGCTGGCCGGGGAGCGGCCGGAGCGCTTGCACCTCCGGAACGAAGCTCGCACGCGAACCCTGGAGCGCCTCGAGCGACAGGGCGCACGCCAGATCGGCCGCCACCGCCAAGCGCCGCGCACGCACGACGCCGAGAGCTCCGAAGGCGGCCATGAACTGGGTCCCGTTGACGAGCGAGAGCCCCTCTTTCGCCTCGAGCGTGAGCGGCTCGAGGCCGACGGCGGCCAGGGCGTCCGCACCGCCCAGCAACTCTCCCTGCACCCGCGCGCGACCCTCGCCCACGAGCGGCAGCGCGCGCGACCCTCGCCCACGAGCGGCAG
>VAYE01000223.1:2379-7062 GCA_005883235.1 Actinomycetota bacterium | reverse complement strand
CCGGCCGCGGAGGTAGGCGTCGTAGCGGTGCTCGACCCCTGACTGGCCGACCTGGTCTCCCGGCCGGTAGCCGTTCGAGGTCTGGTCGAGCTGCGCTTGCGTGACCTCGCCGACCGTCCCGATCAGCTGGGCTCCGAGCGAGCCGTACGGGTAGTGGCGCAGGAACGTGGGCGCCGCCTCGACGCCGCGGAAGTCCTGCCAGTGCTCGGAGAGGTACGCCACCTCGGGCCGGCGGGCCGAATCCTTGATCGTCACGGGCGAGAGCGGGTCGGCGGCGTGCCGGCGGATGTCGGCGACGATCTCGGGCAAGGGGACGCCCACGAGGAGCGACAGCTTGCGAAGCTCGTCGTACTTGCCCTGATTCGGCAGGTCGCTCGGCCAGACGCGGATCGAGGTCCCAGGGACGTTCGTGACGATCGGCCGGCCGTTGCGGTCGACGATCGCGCCGCGGGGCGCCTGAACGCGGATCGTCCGCAGCTGGTTGTTCTGGGCGGCGCTGAGGTAGTGCGAGCCCGAGAGGACCTGCAGCGCCCAGAGGCGGAGCAGGAGCACGCCGAAGACCGCGAGAACGAGGACGCTCAGGATGCCGATCCGCGTGCGCATGCCGCCGACGATGCGGGGCGGGTCGGCGAGGCGGCCCGCAGCGGTGCTGTGTCCGTTCGCGGTCGAGGGGGCGCTAGCCAAGGAGGCGGACCTCCGTGGCGAGCTCCGACCACTCGGGCGGGCGCAGCAAGCGGCGGCAGAGCGCGTAGACGGGCGCCGTCAGGATGAGGTTGAGCAGGATCGACGGGAAGAGCGCGTTGACGAGGACGAGCCGCGCCGAGACGTGGTCGCCGATCATGAAATGCAGCAAGAGCTCACCGAAGGAGGCGAGGACGGTCACGACGGCGACCGAGACGAACGGCGCGTGCCCGCGGTCGCGGCCGGTCGTCTCGCCGTAGCGGCCGATCCAGTAGCCCGCGACGGTCAGCACGAGGGAGGTCAGCCCGAGCGTCCCGAGGTCGGCCGTGTCGACCATGAGCCCCGCGCAGAAGCCGCCTGCGGCGCCGAAGATCGAGCCGCGGAGCAGCGCCACGCCGACGAGCGCGAGCAGCAGCAGATCGGGGGTGCCGCCCAGGATGCTGAGGCGGTTCAGCACCGTCACCTGGAGCAGCGCGGCGACGAAGAGGATCGCCCCGGCCTTGACGGCGTCGACGCCCATCGCTACGGCAGCTGCGCCGTCCGCACCTTCGGAACGAGGACGATCACGGCTTCGAGCGACGAGAAGTCGACGAACGGATTGACCTGGATGTCCTTGTAGAGGCCGACGTCGCTCTGCCGGGCGACGAGCCGTGCCGGATGAGGCCCGAGGCCCCTCGCAGGTTCATCGCCCCGACCGCGCTCTGGTCGTCGGTCAGGAGCGTGATGCGGGAGACGTTCGTGAAGACCTTCGTCACGTCGCCGACGAGCCCGGCCGGCGTCACGACCGGGTCGTAGCGCGCGATGCCCTGGTTCGAGCCGGCGGCGATGACGATCTGCTGCTCGAACTGGCTCGGCGGGCCGGCGAGCACGCGCGTGTTCACCGCGCGGTAGTCGGTCGGGAAGCGCCGGCCCTGCTCGTATTGCAGCATCTTCGTCAGGTAGATGTTGTCGTGGAACGCCGTCGCGTTCTGGTCGTAGAGCTGCCGGTAGCGCTCGAGCTGCGCGCGCAGGTGGGCGTTCTGGGACTTCGCGACCGCGAGGCCGTGGAAGTAGCCGTACACGTCGCGGAACGGCCGGGTGACTCGTTCGACTCCGACCTCGAACGGCCGGAGGACCGCGGCGCCGACGCCCTGCGTCCTGTGCAGCGGCCCGCCGCTCGACTCGCGGAAGTAGATCGTGATCAGCACGAGCGAGAGCAGGACGAGGACTCCCATCACGGCACGCCGAGTGACGGCGTTGCGTGCGCGGGACGAGTACGGCGCGGAGGCGGAGCGCTGGACGGACGAGCCCAGGACCGCAAGCCGCTCGCGGGGTGCGCGGGTGCGGGGCACGAGCTGAGGCTAGAGGTTAGCGCCCCCGCCGGAGCGGCGGAAGCTCCCTCTACCGGCGGTGGTTGTTTCGGCGCGCGCGGGCGCTCCGGTGGATGGCCTCGAACTCCTCCAGGCTGCGGCCGGAGCCCACGGCGACGCACGTCAGCGGCGACTCGGCGAGGTGCACGGGCATCTGCGTCTCGTGACGGAGCCGCTCGTCGAGGTTCGTGAGCAGGCTTCCGCCGCCGGCCAGCACGATGCCGCGGTCCATGATGTCGGCGGCGAGCTCGGGCGGCGTCTTGTCGAGCGTCGACTTGATCGCCTCGATGATCTGGACGACCGGCTCGTCGAGCGCCTGTCGAACCTCCTCCGAGGAGAGAACGACCGTCTTCGGCAGGCCCGTCAGCATGTCGCGGCCCCGGACCTCCGCTTGGAGCTCTTCGCGCATGTCGTATGCCGATCCGATCTCGAGCTTGATCTCCTCGGCGGTCTGCTGGCCCACGAGCAGCTTGTACTCGCGCTTCACGTGGTTGACGATCGCCTCGTCCATCTCGTCCCCGCCGACGCGCAGGCTCTGGGAGACGACGATGCCGCCGAGGGAGATGACCGCGACCTCGGTGGTGCCGCCGCCGACGTCGACGATCATGTTCCCGGTCGGCTCGGCCACGGGCAGGCCGGCGCCGATCGCGGCGGCCATCGGCTCCTCGATCAGGTAGGCCTGGCGGGCGCCCGCGGAGAGGGTCGCCTCCTCGACGGCGCGCTTCTCGACGCCGGTGACGCCCGACGGGACGCAGACGACGACGCGTGGGTGCGCGAACCGGTGCTGGTGCACCTTCTGGATGAAGTGGCGGAGCATCTGCTCGGTGACGTCGAAGTCGGCGATCACGCCGTCCTTCAGCGGGCGGATCGCGGCGATCGAGCCCGGCGTGCGGCCGAGCATGCGCTTCGCCTCGACTCCGACGGCGTGCACCTCACCCGAGCGCTGGTCGATCGCGACGACGCTCGGCTCGGAGAGGACGATGCCACGACCGCGCACGTAGACGAGCGTGTTCGCGGTGCCGAGGTCGACCGCCATGTCGCGGCCGCCCCAGCCGGTGATCGAGTTCAGAAAGTCCATGGTTGCGGGGAAGCCCGAGTCTAGCTAGGTCCCTCTCAAAAGCCGAGCAGAGAGGACCTTCCGAGTTAGGAGCGGGCTACATCGTGGAACGGCAGACGCGCCACGACCTGCGGCGCTCCGCCCGCGACGTTCCCCAGCCGGATCGTCGTCACGCCCGTCTCCTCGAGCACGCACGGTGTCATGATCCCCGGCGGAGGGCACTCGGTATGGCTGCTCGTGACGCGGGTGGAAGCCCACGTCACCCGCGTGCCGTCGAGGTCGAAGTCCCCCGCTCGGCGCACCTGCCCGGCAAAGCGCGCAATGCGCCGCGTCCGTCCGTGGAGGTCCGAGAGGACGAGCGCCGAGGACGTGCGCGACAGGGCTCGCTCGACCAGGATCCGGTCGGCCGCGATGCGGACCGCAGCGTTGCGTCGATCGGAGATCCTGATGCGGAACGGCAGACCACGACCGTCTGAGCGCTGGGAGCGCCAGGCGACCCACGCCGGCGCCGCCGCCGATCGCAGGTGGTATGCGACGACGAGCTTCCCGTCGCGCTGCAGGTCGTAGCTCTCGATACGAGGGAACAGTACGCGGGGCCGGGACTCGCCGGGCCGCGCGACCAGGATGCGCCGGCGGCGGTCGCCGGGTGAGAGGCAGACGTTCTCGCCGATCGCCACGACGGTGCCGCTGACGTCGACGCTCGGCCAGACCGAGATCGCCCCGCCGCCGCAGTCGTCGCTCGCCGCGAGCAGGTCGAACGGCCCGGCCGGCGACCCGCCGAGAACCTCTCGCTGCTCCGAGCACGTGTGGCCGATCGGCGGCGCCGGCGGCGGGCAGGTCATCGTCCGCCGCTCGAGCGCGATGACCGCGGGAGACGCCGCGAGGTCGTCCAGCCAGGCGCCGTCCTGCCGGAAGAGGGGAGCGGCGCGCCGGCCGGGTGCGCCGCTCTCGAGGACGAGCTGGCTCCCGTCGCTCTCGAGCCAAACGACCCGCGCCCCCGCGAGCACCGGGCCGTACCAGAGCTGGCGGCTGGGAGCCGGCGGCGCCTTCGGCCCCGCACTTCCGCCAACCGGCGCTCCAGCGATGCAGCAGAGAGCGGCGATCGCAACGATCCGCACGTTCACCAAGACGTGCGCGGCGAGCAGAAAGTTGGCTCGGCCCGCACGCCCGGGGTGACCCCTCGTGCCATGTCCGGGGTCGCGCAATTCGGGGCCAACGTCGCGACTGCGCGCGTCCGCTTCGCAGCCTTCGTCGAAGAGACCGCTCGCGAGCCCGAAAGACAGGTGCGAAGCGGCGTGGAACCATTGGACATGGCAGGGGTCAGACCCGAGCCGTGGCTCCGCTACTAGCCGAACCCGTAGGTGCCGGGGAAGCGCGCCGCGAGGAGCTCGACGAGGAGCGCGGCCGGCAGGCCGACGACGTTCAGGTAGTCGCCGTCGATCCGCCGGACGAGGCCGGCGCCGCGGCGCTGGATCGCGTACCCGCCCGCACGGCCCTCCCACTCCCCGCTCGCGACGTACGCCGCCAGGTCGCGTGGCGTCAACGGCCGGAACTCGACGCGCGTCGTCTCGAGACGCGCGTCCTCCCAAGCGAGCG
>VAYE01000223.1:0-2267 GCA_005883235.1 Actinomycetota bacterium | reverse complement strand
GATCGCGCGGCGCTGAGGCGAGGTCGAGGCGAGCAGGAGCGGCGGCGCGGGTGGCGCGCTCACCGCTTGCGCGCGACCCAGATCTCTTCAGCCGGCCAGCGCCGCGCCCAGTCGGCCGAGACGAAGTCGTAGTACGGGTCGTTCGAGCGGTTCCGGAGCTCGCGATTCCGAAGTGCGTGCTCGGGGAGCTCCGTCAAAGGTCGGGGAACCAGAGCGCGAGCTCTCGCGCCGCGGACTCGGCCGAGTCGGAGCCGTGCACGAGGTTGTCCGGCATCGAGAGCGCGAGGTCGCCCCGGATCGTCCCCGGCGCGGCGTCCGCGGGGTTCGTCGCGCCCATCGTCGTGCGCACTGTGGCGATCGCACCCTCGCCCTCGATCGCGAGCGCAAGTGTCGGCGCGGACGTGATGAACTCGACGAGCTCGCCGAAGAACGGCTTCTCGCGGTGCTCCGCGTAGTGGCGCTCGGCAAGATCGCGGTCGACCTGGACGAGCTCGGCCCCGCGGACGACGAGGCCGCGCCGCTCGAGGCGTCCGAAGATCTCGCCGGCCAGGCCGCGCCGCATCGCGTCCGGCTTGATCACGACGAGGGTCCGCTCGGAGGCCAAGGAGGCTACTCGGCTCGGCGGCGCTCGCGACGGGGCGTCGGCAGCGGCGGCAGCTCGAGCGTCGAGGGCGTGTCGATCGGCGCCGCGCAGTACGGGCAGATCTGCCAGAGCGCCTCGAGCGGGGCCTTGCAGCTCGCACACGCCTGCTTGAGACGCGTCGTGCAGACGGGGCAGACGAGGAAGGACGCGTCGACCTCGGCCCGGCAGACGGGGCAGTGAAGATCGCGGCGCGCGAGCCGCTCCTCCATCGCCTTGATCTCGAGCTCCCGCTCCCGCACGTCCTCGAGGTACTCCGGCGGGCGGAAGAGCATGTAGACGAGCGGGCCCAGGAACGGCGCCACGACTCCGAGCAGCGTCGACATGACGACGAGCCACGGATCCTCGATTCGCCGCCGCGCGTCCTTGTAGACCCAGTAGGCCGTGGCCGCCCAGAAGATGACGACCAGGAGCAGCGCGAGGTTGCGGATCACCATCCAGGTGCCCGAGTTGAAGAAGTTGTGGAGCCCGCCCGCGTAGACGAGGCTGCTGAGGTGGCTCACGGCGATGCGCGGCATGGTACGTCTTCTAGCCACCGGAGGAGAGGTCGGCAAGCAGGTAGAGCGAGCCCGTGACCAGGACTGCGCCGTCCGGTCCGGCCAGCTCCCGCCCGCGAGCGAGCGCCCCCGCCGGGTCGCCCACGATCTCCGCGGAGGGGAAGAACGGCGCCGCGCGTCGCACCAGCTCCTCGGCCCCCAACGCCCGCGCGTTCGAGGACCTCGTCGCGACCAGCGTGTCCCCGAGGGCCGAGAGCGCCGCGAGCATGCCGTCGACGTTCTTGTCCTCGAGAATCGAGACGACGAGGACGTAGCGCCGGCTCGGCAGGCGGCCGAGCAGGTAGCCCACGCCCGCGAGGTTGTGGGCGCCGTCCCAGACCTCGAGGGGCTCCTCGGAGCGGCGTTCGAAGCGGCCCGGGACCCGGACGTCGGTCTCGAGCGGCTCGAGCGGCCGGTCGAGCAACGCCTCCGCGGCCGCGAGCGCGAGCGCGCCGTTCGCGCGCCCCGTCACGACGACCTCGGCGGCGCCGGCGGTCCGGGCAGCCTCCTCCCATTCCGGATCGCCGAGGACCACCACGGCGCCCGGCCCCACGACGGCGAGCTTCTCGCCCGCGATCGCCTCGCGCGTCGAGCCGAGGACGTCGGTGTGCTCGAGCGCCACGTTCGTGAGCACGACCACCGCCGCGTCGAGCACGTTCGTCGCGTCGAGCCGCCCCCCGAGTCCCGCCTCGACGACGGCGACCTCGACGCCGGCCTCGGCGAACTCGGCGAGCGCGGCGGCGGTCAGGATCTCGAACTGCGTCGCGCCGAGCCGTTCCGCAGGCCCGCGGACGCGCTCGACCGCGGCCTCGAAGTCGGCGTCGTCGCCGTCGACCTGGATCCGCTCCGACCAGCCCGAGACGTGCGGCGACGTATAGGCGCCGACCCGCAAGCCCTCGCGGTGGAGGATCGCCGCGGCCGTCCGCGTCACGGTCGACTTGCCGTTCGACCCGACGACGTGGATCGAGCGGTAGCGCCGCTGCGGCTCGCCGAGCTCGGCGAGGAGCGCGCGGATCCGCTCGAGCCCGAAGCCGTCCGCCGGCCAGGGACTCAGCGACTCGATCCAGCTAACCGCCGAGCGCTTCGAGCTC
>VAYE01000222.1:2880-3551 GCA_005883235.1 Actinomycetota bacterium | reverse complement strand
CGGTAGGACGGGCGGACACCCCAGCTTCGCCGCCTCGCTCGCACCACGTCCTCCGGCCCGATGTCGGTATCTGCCAGTCCGGCGCGCTTCAGCCGCAGAAAGTCGTCCGCGACGAGCAGATCGATGTCCGCGGCGCCGTGCCCACGTGCGAGCTCGGCGTGGAACCAGGGATGCGCGGCCGCAGGCAGCACCCAGCGCTCGTCGCCGTCGAGCTCGCGCGAGCGCTCCGCCTTACGGTACGCCTCGATGAACGTCCGCCCGATCCCCATCGCCTCGCCGACCGACTTCATCTGCGTGCCGAGCGTCGTGTCGGCCCCCGGGAACTTCTCGAATGCGAACCGTGGGAACTTCACGACGACGTAGTCGAGGGTCGGCTCGAAGCTCGCCGGCGTCGTGCCGGTGAGGTCGTTCGGAATCTCGTCCAGCGTGTAGCCGACGGCCAGCTTGGCTGCCACCTTCGCGATCGGGTAGCCCGTCGCCTTGGACGCGAGCGCCGAGGAGCGTGAGACCCGCGGGTTCATCTCGATCACCCGCAGCTCGCCGGTGTCCCGCTCGCGCGCGAACTGGATGTTCGATCCGCCGCACTCGACGCCGACCGCACGGATCACGGCCGCGGCTGCGTCACGCAGCTCCTGGTACGCGTGGTCGGAGAGCGTCATCTGCGGCGCGAC
>VAYE01000222.1:0-2762 GCA_005883235.1 Actinomycetota bacterium | reverse complement strand
CCAAGCGTGAACGCCGGCCGGATCACGGCCGGGAGCGAGATCCCGGCCAGCTCGTCGACGCTCGTCACGATGCGCGAGCTCGGCACCTTGAGCCCCACTCCGCGCACGGCCTCGCGAAACTCCTCGCGGTCCTCCGCGCGCCGGATCACGTCGAGCGGCGCGCCGATCAGCTCGACGCCGAGCGCCTCGAGGACGCCCGCCTGTGCAAGCTCACGCGCGAGGTTGAGCGCCGTCTGCCCGCCCATCGTCGGCAGGAGCGCATCGGGCCGCTCGCGTCCGAGCACGTCGGCGACCGCTTCGAGGTCGAGCGGCTCGATGTACGTCCGGTCGGCGAACCCGGGGTCGGTCATGATCGTCGCCGGGTTCGAGTTGACGACGATCGTGCGAAACCCGTCCTCGCGCAGCACCTTCAGCGCCTGGCAGCCGGCGTAGTCGAACTCGCAGGCCTGGCCGATGACGATCGGGCCCGAGCCGATCAGGCAGATCGAGTGGAGGTCGCTACGCCGCGGCAACGTCCTCCACCCAGCCTTCGAGCAGCGGCCAGGCGTCGTGGGGCCCGGGCCCCGCCTCGGGGTGGAACTGCGCCGAGCGGGCGCGCAGGTCCGGGAAGTCGAAGCCCTCGACGGTGTCGTCGTAGAGCGAGACGTGCGTCGCCTCCGCGTCGTCGCTCGGCGCGACCGCGAAGCCGTGGTTCTGGCTCGTGACGAGGACGCGGCCGGTCGCGCGCTCGAGCACCGGGTGGTTCGCTCCGCGGTGGCCGAAGGGAAGCTTGAAGGTCTCGTGCCCGGTCGCGAGGCCGAGCAGCTGGTGCCCGAGGCAGATCCCGAGCACCGGCACGCGGCCGAGGAGCTCGCGCAAGGCCGCGACCTCGCCGTGGAGCGGCTCTGGGTCGCCCGGCCCGTTCGAGAGCACCACGCCGTCGTGGCCGGCAAGCGTGTCCGCGTCGACGTCGTGCGGATAGACGGTCACCGCGGCGCCCGCGCCCGCGAGCCGGCGGAGGATCGAGCGCTTGCACCCGTAGTCCACGACCGCCAGGTCCACGCGGCCCACGTCCGCATAGACGTACGGCTCGCGCGTCGAGACCGCGGCGACGAGCGCGCGGCCCTTCATCGCCGGCCGCTCGTTCACCGCGCGCACCGCCTCCTCGACCGAGCCGCCGTCCGCGACGACGACGCCGCGCATCGCACCCTCCTCGCGCAGGTGCAGGACGAGCGAGCGCGTGTCGAGGCCGGTCAGCGCCGGGATGCCGCGCTCGTGGAGCCAATCCGTCCAGGCGGGGCCGCGTGCCTCCCGCATCACGGCGCCGCGCACGTGCGCCCGTCCCGACTCCGAGCGGCCCTTCGCGACGCCGTAGTTGCCGACCATCGGCGCCGTGAAGCAGAGGAGCTGCTCGGCGTAGCTCGGGTCGGTGACGAGCTCCTGGTAGCCCGTCATGGACGTCGCGAAGACCGCCTCGCCGAACGCGAACCCCGGCGCGCCGACGGACTCGCCGCGGAAGACCGTGCCGTCCTCGAGCGCGAGGAAGCCGGTCACTTCTCCGTCCACCCCCCCGTCTCGAGGTAGCGGCGCGCCCGCTTCGCGTTCGCCGCGGCGTCGGGCTCGTCGAGACCCGCGAGAACCGCGGCCCGCGCTCGCTCCGGCGGAATCGGGTCGAAGAGCACGGCCCACGGCGGGCCGACGAGCGGGACGGCGTGCTCCTCCGCGATCGCCGCGTCGACGACGAACCAGTGCCACGACTCCTCGGCCGGATCGAACGAGACGTGTCTCTCCATGCGCGGTCCGACGTTGAAGTTGAGCTCGAAGTCCGGCGGCTGCGAGCCCTTGGCGTAGACGACGAGCTCGAGCCCGCGCGCGGGACACTCGAGCCGCTCCACCCGGAGTACGAGCTCCTCCTTCTCGGCCGGCACGAGCGGGCGCGGAACGACCGCGACCACGTCCACGTCGCTCGGTCCGTGCCGGTACGTGCCGCGCGCCGCCGAGCCGACGACGTACACCGCCTCGACGTCGCCGAGCGCGTCCACCAGCGCGTCGAGGTAGCCGGACAGGACGGCCGGAAGCTCGACCACCGCGGTCACGCCTCGAACGCGACCCTTCCGGCGGCGACGGTCATCCGGACGCGCCCGCGCAGGGTCTTGCCGAGCAGCCACGAGTTCGCCGACAGCGAGCGGAAGCTCTCCTCGTGCACGCGCCAGCTCGCGTTCGGGTCGAGGAGGACGAGGTTCGCCGGCGCGCCCACGGCGATCCGCGGCGGCTCGAGGCCGTACGCGCGCGCCGGGCCGGCCGACATCCGCTCGAGGAGCGTCTCCAGTGGGAGGAGGCCGGGCTCGACGAGGTGCGTGTTGAGCGCGGCGAAGGCGGTCTCGAGGCCGGTCACGCCGAAGGGCGCCGCCTCGAACGGCGCCTCCTTCTCGTGCCGCGCGTGGGGCGCATGGTCCGACGCTACTGCCGAGATATTGCCGTTTCGTAAGGCGGCGAGGAGCGCCCGGCGGTCGTCCTCGGCGCGGAGCGGCGGGTTCATCTTCACGTTGGCATCGAGCGACCGGACGGCCTCGTCCGTGAGGCACAGGTGGTGCGGCGTGACCTCGGCCGTCGCGGCGACGCCCGCCGCCTGCGCCACCTCGAGCGCCTCGACCGACTCGCGAGCGGAGAGGTGGAGCAGGTGGATCGGCTCGCCCTCGTAGGCCGCGAGCGCCAGGTCACGCTCGACCATGAGGCTCTCCGCCACGGACGGATAGCCGGCGAAGCCGAGCTCGGCCGAGACC
>VAYE01000221.1 GCA_005883235.1 Actinomycetota bacterium | reverse complement strand
GAGCGGAAGGCCTTCTCGAAGGTGTCACTCGTAAGGTCTTCGGCGACGGTGCGGTTTCTGGTCATGAGCAGCAGGTAGCGGTAGACGGCGTCGAGGTGCTCCTCGGCGATCGCGGCGAAGCTCGGGCGAGCGCCCGTGCGGACGCCCATCCGCGCCGGCCAGGAGCTCATCGCCGCGTTCACACCCCCTTCTACGTCGCCGCCGTCGGATCCGTCACCGAGACTTGCCTGTCGTGCTGCTGGTCCTCTTCGACGTCGACGGGACGCTTCTGCTGAGCCACGACCCGCTCGTCGGCGAGGCGATGCTGCACGCGGCGCGGGAGCTCTTCGGCGTCGACGTGGACGTGGACGCTCTCGCTCCCGGTGAGACCGCGCTTCGACAGGGGCGCGAGCTGGGTCTCGCCGGCCCTGACCTCCCGCGCTGGTGCACCCGCGTCGGCGAACGCTACGTCGAGCTGCTCGCGCGCGCGGACACGACTAATTGGCAGGCGCCGGACGGCGTCGAGGCTACGCTTCGCGAGGTGGCGGCGGTGGCGAAGCCCGCCCTCCTGACAGGAAATCCCGAGCCGATGGCCCGAGCCCGGATGGAGCGGCTGGGACTGGCTCGCTTCTTCGCGCCGGGCGAGGGCGCCTTCGGCTGCGAGTCCGAGGACAGAACGCGCCTGATCGAGCTCGCGCGCGAGCGCTCCGACGGCTGGCCGGCCGAGGACACCGTCGCCGTCGGTGACACGCCGCTCGACGTGGCGGGCGGCCACGCGGCCGGTATCCGCGTCGTCGGCGTCGAGTCGCATCGGCTCGGCGCCGCCTCACTCGCCGGCGCCGACGCGCGGATCAGCGCTCTGTCGTCTCTTCCGGAAGCGCTTTCGTCCCTGCGTCCGTAGATTCGGCCTCGGCGATCCCGAGGGCCTGCCCGATCCCTCCCGCGGCCTTCGCGAACTCGCTCGGGATGATCCAGACCTTGTTCGCGTCGCCCTGCGCGATCTGCGGAAGCATCTGGAGGTACTGGTAGGCGAGGAGCTTCGGGTCGACGTTTGCGGCGTGGATGGAGGCGGCGACGTTCTCGATCGCCTTCGCCTGCCCCTCGGCGCCGAGGATCTGCGCCGTCTTCGCGCCCTCGGCGCGCAGGATCGCGCTCTGCTTCTCGCCCTCGGCGGTGAGGATCTGCGACTGCTTCACGCCCTCGGCGTTCAGGATCGCGGCCCGCTTGTCGCGGTCGGCCCGCATCTGCTTCTCCATCGCCTCCTGGATCGTCGCGGGCGGGTCGATCGCCTTCAGCTCGACCCGGTTCACGCGCACCCCCCACTTCCCGGTCGCCTCGTCGAGGACGCCGCGGAGCTGGTTGTTGATCTGGTCGCGTGAGGTGAGCGTGTCCTCGAGGGACATGCCGCCGACGACGTTGCGCAGCGTGGTCACGGTCAGCTGCTCGATCGCCTGGATGTAGTTCGCGATCTCGTACGACGCCGCCTTCGGGTCGGTGACCTGGAAGTAGATGACGGAGTCGATCGAGACGACGAGGTTGTCCTCCGTGATCACGGGCTGCGGCT
>VAYE01000031.1 GCA_005883235.1 Actinomycetota bacterium | reverse complement strand
GCGGCGCTCGAGGCGTTCGATCGCCTCGGCGCCGACCCGTGGTCGGAGCTCGCGCGCGCCGAGCTCGAGGCGACTGGAGAGACCGCCCGCCGTCGCGACGCCTCGACCGCGGACACCCTCACCCCGCAGGAGCTTCAGATCGCCCAGCTGCTCGCTGCAGGCAAGACGACACGTGAGGCTGCCGCCGCCCTCTTCCTCAGCCCGAAGACGGTGGAGTACCACCTTCGGCACGTCTACAGGAAGCTCGGCGTCAGCTCACGCGCCGAGCTCGCCGAGAAGCTCGCGTCCCGTTGACGGCCTAAGCTCCCCCGCATGGCCACTCGGCGCTGGCTCCGGAAGAACGATCCGGGCTCGATCCGCGCGCGCCAGGAGGCGCTCGGGCTCGACGGCGAGGTGACGGCGCACGACCTCGCGCCCTTCGCCGGCGCGCAGGAGTCGCTGACCGGCGTGGTCGTCACGCCCGTGTCGGTGGTCGGGCCGCTGCGGATCTCGCTCGGCGAGTACGAGCTCACCGAGCCCGACGGCCGCGTCGAGGAGCGCGGCCGGGCCGCGGAGGACGTCTACGTCCCGCTCGCGCACACCGAAGGCGGCCTCTCCGACTCGGTCTACCGCGGGGCGCGGGCGGTCGCCGAGTCGGGCGGGTTCCGCACCATCGTGCTCGCCGACCGGATCACGCGCGCGTCGTGCTTCGTCTGCCGCGACGCCGAGGAGGCGGTGAGGCTCGCGCGGTGGATCGAGGCCGAGCTCGATGCGGCGCGCAAGTGGCTGGAGGAGCTCGACGACCCCTCGCGCTCGCGCTTCGCGAAGCTGCGGGAGGCGAAGACGCACGTCGTCGGCCCGATGTGCCACGTCCTCTGGCGCTGGACAGCCGGAGACGCGGTCGGCGCGAACATGATGACCCGGAACTCGTACCTCCTGAACATGGGCTTCGTCATGGAGCGTGCGCCGGTGCGGCCGGAGCGGGCGATCCTGGAGGCGAACATGGGCGGCGACAAGAAGCCGTCGTTCGAGTACTTCCAGGCGGGCCACGGCAAGACGGTCCTCGCGGAGGCGACGCTCACGGAGGCGGCCGTGCAGCGCGTGCTGCGGACGACGGTCGACGACCTGCTCGAGCTGTCGTGGGCCGGCACCCACGGCGCGGTCGCTTCGGGGATGCAGTCGGTCGCGTTCACGCCGGCCTCGGCGATCGCCGCGCTCTTCGCCGCCACCGGCCAGGACCTCGGCATGGTCGGGACGAGCTCGATGGCGCACGGGACGGGCCGCCGCGTCGAGGGCGGCCTCCACGTCGCGCTCCGCCTGCCGGGGCTCGAGGTGGCGACCGTCGGCGGCGGGACGGCTCTCCCCTACGCCCGCTCGTGGCTCGAGCTGATCGGCTGCGCGGGGCCCGGGAAGGTCTACCGCTTCGCCCAGATCGTGGCCGCGACGACGCTCGCGCTCGAGCTCTCGGCCTCGGCCGCGATGGCCACGGCCGGGTCGGAGAACTTCTACCGCGCGCACCACGAGCGCGGCGGGCTGCGGTGAGCTCGCTCGACATCCCGCCCCACCACGACCCGGCCTGCTGGGGCTGCGGGGACACGCCGTTCGGGCTCAAGCTGCCGGTGCCGGAGGTCGAGGGCGAGGAGCTCTACGAGGCCTACCTCCACTTCGACGAGCGCCACCAGGGCGGGCCCGGGATCGTCCACGGCGGGCTCGTCTCCGCCCTCCTCGACGAGGCTTGCGGCCTGCTTGCGACCTGGTACCGCTTCCCGACCGTGACGGCGCGGATCTTCGTCCGCTACCGCCACCCGGTGCCGATCAACACCGAGCTACTCGTCCGGGCCCGGGTGGAGTCGAGCCGTGGTCGCCGCATCCGCGTCCGCGGCGACCTCCTCGACGGCGAGTCGCCGCTCGCGGAGGCGCGTGCCGCGTTCGTCCACGTCCCGCTCGAGCACTTCCTCGCCACACCGGAGGGCCGCGCCGCGGGGGAGGCTTGGCGCCGGCGGCTCGCGGGAACGTAGAGGCGATGCGGCTCTGGGAACGGACCAGGCGTTGGTGGAAGCCTGCCGAGCGGCGCGCCGACGACGACCATCCCAACTCCTGGGGGCGCGTCGACGCCGAGCGCGACTTCGAGCGTCCCGAAGCGCCGGCGGAATGAGCAATCCGGGCGGTTCGACCGGTCGGTTCAGACGGACGTGCGGGAAACCCGCACATCCTGATGGCGGCACCGCAAGCGGTGCCTAGAGATGTTTTTCCGGCAGATCCTGCACGAGGATCTCGGCTGCGCGTCGTACGTGATCGCCGACGGCGGCGAGGCGGCGGTCGTCGACCCCAAGTGGCGGATCGAGGACTACCTCGAGCTCGCGCACGAGCACGACTTCCGGATCCGGCACGTCCTCGAGACACACAACCACGCCGACCATCTCTCGGGCCATGGGCGCCTCGCCGCCGCGACCGGCGCGACGCTGCACGTCAGCGCCCAGGCGGGCGCCGAGCACGACCACGAGCCGCTCGAGGAGGGAACGGCCCTCGAGCTCGGCGACGCACGCATCACCGCCGTCCGCACGCCCGGACACAGGCCCGAGCACCTCGCCTTCGTGGTCGAGGATCGCAGCCGCGAGGAAGTGCCCTGGCTCCTCCTGACGGGCGACTCGCTCTTCGTCGGCGACGTGGCCCGGCCGGACCTGGCCGTCGAGCCCGAGGAGGGCGCGCGCGGGCTCCACCGCTCGCTCGACCGTCTCCTCGAGCACGAGGACTTCGTCGAGGTCTGGCCCGGCCACGTCGGCGGCTCGCTCTGCGGCGGCGCCGGGATGAGCGAGAAGCCCGGCTCGACGATCGGCTTCGAGCGGCGCTTCAACCCGCTGCTCCGGCTCGACGAGGACGCGTTCGTGCGCGAGCTGGTCACGAGCCCGCAGCCGCAGCCGCCGAACTTCGAGCGCATCGTCGCGCTGAACCGCGGGCCGCTCGTCACCGAGACGGTCTCGCTCGAGCCGCTCGCGCCGGCGGGTGCGAAGGCGCTCCTCGATGCCGGCGCGGTGCTCGTCGACGGACGCGAGCCGCGCGAGTTCGACGCCATCCACATGCCGGGATCGCTCAGCGTGACGCAGACCCACTCCGGAGCCGGGACCCGAGCCGCGTGGGTCGTCGAGGCCGACGACGACGTGGTCGTCCTCGCCGCGAGCGACGCGGACGCCGTGACGCTCGCGCGGAACCTCGAGGCGATCGGCTTCCGCAACCTGAATGGCTTCGTCGCGGGCGGGATCGCCGCGTGGCAGGCAGCCGGGCTCAAGACGGAGTCGACGCCGGCGATCGACCCGGCGGAGCTCGCGCGGCGGCTGCACGCGCGGGACGTGACCGTTCTCGACGTGCGCGAGGACGACGAGTGGGAGGAAGGGCACGTCGAAGGCTCGCTCCACGTGCCCTACCACGAGCTCCGCGACGGCGTCCCCGCCGACCTCCCGCGCGGCGAGCCGCTCGCCGTCGCGTGCTCGGCGGGAAACCGGAGCTCGCTCGCCGCCTCGCTCCTGCGCCGAGCCGGGCTCGAAAACGTGATCCACGTCACCGACGGTGGGGTCGAGGACCTCTTGAAAGGGAGTTCGAAGCCCGAGGCGAACTAAGCTGCCGTGGTGGCCGACGGAGCGACCTCAGCTGGGCGCAGCCGCCAGGCCCCGATCCGGATCGGGGCCGTCGTCGCGCTGGCGCTTGCGATCGCGTTCGTCGTCTGGCTCGTCGTCCGCGGCAACGACAACACGTCCTCCACCGCGAAGACGAGCACCACCCACAAGCCGGGCAAGAAGACGCCCAAGCCGCGTGAGACGATCAAGGCGGCGAGCCCGCAGACCCTCCGCGCGCTCGCCCAAGCCTCGGGCCACCCGATCTACTGGGCCGGCCCGCAGCCCAAGGTGAAGTACGAGCTCACGCAGGTCACCGACGGCCGCATCTACATCCGCTACCTGCCGAAGGGCGTGCCGATCGGCGACCGCCGCGCCGCCTACCTCATCGTCGCGACCTATCCCGTGAAGGACGCGTACAAGGCGGTCCGCACCGCGGCGAAGGAGTCCGGCGCGGTCACCTTCCACACCTCGCGCGGCGGGCTCGCGGTCTACAACCAGAGCGCGGCGACGAACGTCTACCTCGCCTATCCCGGCTCGAAGTTCCAGGTCGAGGTCTTCGACCCGAACCCGAGCCGTGCGCGGCAGCTCGTCCGCAGCGGCACGGTTCGCCCGATCGCCTGACGCTCGTCGCCGCCTGGCTGCTCCTGCCGCTCCTCCTGGGCGCCCTCGCGCTCGGCTGCGGCCTCCTGCTCGAGCTCGCGGGCGGCCTGAGGCTGCCGTGGCCGCTCCTCCTCCCCGTCGGCTTCGCGCTCGTCGTCGTCGCCTCGCAGTTCCCGACGCTCTCCGGAGGGACGGCGGTGCTGGCGGCGCCGCTCGTCGTCGCGCTCGCGGTGATCGGGCTCGCCCTCGCTCCGCGCCGCGTGCTCGCCGTCGACCCGTGGGGAGCGGCCGCCGGGCTCGCCGCCTACCTCGCGTACGGCGCGCCGACGATCCTCTCGGGCCGCGCGACCTTCGACGGCTACATCAAGCTCGACGACACCGCGACGTACCTGGCGATGCTCGACCGGGTCGAGTCGCACGGCCGCGACCTCTCCGGTCTCGCGCCCTCGACCTACGAGGCAACCTTGCACACGAGCCTCGCCTACGGCTACCCCGTCGGCTCGTTCGCGCCCCTCGGCGTGGCGCAGCGCCTGCTCGGGATCGACGCCGCATGGCTGTGGCAGCCGTACCTTGCGCTCCTCGGCGGGCTACTCGCCCTGGCCCTGTACGCGCTCGCCGGCCGCGTCGTCCCGTCACGGCCGCTCCGGGCAGCCGTCGCCTTCGTGGCCGCGCAGCCGGCGATCCTCTACGGCTACTCGCTCTGGGGCGGGATCAAGGAGCTCGCGCTCGCGCTCCTGCTGGCCGTCCTCGCCGCCTGCGTCGCGCCCCTCGTCGAGGACGGCCCGGCGCGGGCCGCGATCCCGCTCGCGGCCGCCGCGGCGGCGATCGTCGGCGTGATGAGCGTCGGCGGGGCGATCTGGCTCGCGCTCCTCCTCCCCGCGCTCGTGCTCGTCGTCTGGCGGCGCGGCCCGGCCGTGGCTGCTCGCGCCGTGGCCGTCTTCGCCGTGGCCGCCGTGGCCTTCGCGATCCCGCCGATCGTCGCCGCGTTCACCTGGCTCCACCACTCGGGCGCGTTCACGAGCGGCACGGAGATCGGCAACCTGATCCGCCCGCTGCGCTTTCTCCAGCTCGCCGGGATCTGGCCGAACGGCGACTTCCGCCGCTCGCCGCACGACCTCGCGCCCACGCACGTCCTCGTCGGCCTCGTCTTCGTCGCGGGCGCGGGCGGCCTCGTGTGGGCGTGGCTCCGCCGCTCGTGGGAGCTCCTCCTCTACGCGGGTGGCGCACTGCTCGGCGCGGTCGTGCTCTTCGAGGTCGGCTCTCCCTGGGTGGCGGGGAAGTCGCTCGCGAGCGCTTCGCCCGCGTTCGTGCTGCTCGCGCTCGCGGCCGCCGGCGGGTTGGCCGTGGCGGGACGCAAGATCGAGGCGGCCGTGCTCGCCGCCGCGGTCGTCGGCGGGGTCGCGTGGTCGAACGTCCTCGCCTACCGCGAGGTCTGGCTCGCCCCGCGTGCGCGGCTCGCCGAGCTCGAGTCGATCGGCAAGCGCTACGCCGGCCAGGGCCCGGCGCTGATGACGGAGTTCGAGCCCTACGGCGCCCGCCACTTCCTCCGCCGCCTCGACGCCGAGGGCACCTCCGAGCTCCGGCGGCGACTCATCCCGCTCCGCTCCAACCAGCCGCTCCAGCCGCTCGCCTACGCCGACATCGACCGCTTTCGCCTGGACGCCCTCGAGGTCTACCCCACGCTCGTCCTGCGTCGCTCGCCTGTCGCGAGCCGGCCGCCGTCCGAGTACCGCCTCGTGGACCGGCGGCACTGGTACGAGGTCTGGCAGCGCCGGCCCGGCGCGCAGCGCATCCTCGAGCACCTCCCGCTCGGGACCGAGACCGATCCGGGCGCGGTTCCGCGCTGCGCCTCGGTGCTGCGGCTGGCGAGCCTGGCCGGCGTGCGGCGGCTCGTGGCAGCGCCCCGCGAGCGCGTCGCCGTCTTCCCCGTCTCCGGCTCGTCCTTCGCGACGCGCTTCCACACGACCCGCGGCGCCTACGACGTCTGGGTCGGCGGCTCGTTCCTCGGCCGGGTCGCGGCGGCGGTGGACGGGCGCCGCGTCGGCGTGGCCCGCCACCAGCTCGAGTGGACGGGACAGTACGTCGACCTCGGCTCGGTGAGACTTCGCACCGGCGACCACAGGCTGACGCTGTCGCTCACGTCCGGCGGCTGGAGGCCCGGCTCGCGCGGCGTCGCGCCCTTCCCGCTCGGGCCGGTCGCGGTGGCGCCAGACACGCGTGTCCGCCTCGTGTCGGTCTCGCCGTCGAATGCCGCCTCGCTCTGCGGGCAGCGGCTCGACTGGGTGGAGGCCGTCGCCTAGTAAGAGGGTCTCGCGAAACGCGGGACGACGATCGCCGCCCCGAAACCGAGCGCCGCCACCACGATGCCGGCCGCAAGCGGATCTGCCCAGGACGGATGCACGCTCGTGCTTCCGGCGCTCACGATCGCGCTCTGGCCCGTGTACGAGACGCCGTCACCGTACGAGACGGTGGTGATAGGGCCGTACTCCCGGTAGCCATGAAGCCACACGGCCCCGCCGACGGCAACCGCCGCGACCAACCCGGCCACGAAGATCCTGAGCGCCACGGCCGGGACACTACTGCCGGTCGCCGTCGAGCTCGGGCGTTACTGATTCTGGAGCAGCGTCTGGTAGTCGATGTTCAGCGACGCCGGCGCGCTCGTGAGCGCGAGCACACCGCCGTTGCTCAGGTCTTCGAACTCGAAGGTGAAGCCGGTGTTCGTCGAGGTCAGGACGGTCGGGAACGGCATCGTCCCGTTCCCGCTGAAGCCCATGCTCTGAGCACCGTGGAGCCCGACGTGGACGACGTACGTGCCGGCCGCGAGCGCGGTCGGGTACGTGTAGGTGTACGTGTTGCCGCTCTTCGTCGCGGCCACGTTGTTGCCGGCGCGATACGACGGGGAGAAGCCCGGGCCGGTCGGGCCTCGCGAGCCGGTCGTGCCCTTGGCGCCTGTGGTGCCCTTGGCGCCGGTCGGACCGCGAGAGCCGGTGGGGCCGCGGGAGCCGGTCGGCCCCTTGGAGCCCGTCGCGCCCTTGGCGCCGGTCGGACCGCGACTGCCGTTCGTGCCGTCCGTGCCGTTCGTGCCGGTCGGGCCCTTGGCGCCGGTGACGCCCTTCGCGCCCGTGGGCCCGCGGACGCCGGTCGGCCCGCGCGCGCCGGTCGTGCCCTTGGCGCCTGTGGCGCCGCTGGAGCCGGTTGCTCCCTTGGCTCCTGTCGCACCCTTCGCCCCTGTCGGGCCACGCGCCCCGGTGGGACCGCGGGCTCCTGTCGCGCCCTTCGCTCCGGTCGCACCCTTCGATCCTGTCGCGCCCTTCGAGCCTGTGACGCCCTTGGAGCCGGTCGCGCCCTTCGCGCCCGTTGCGCCCTTCGCCCCAGTCGCACCCTTCGACCCGGTCGTGCCCTTGGCGCCCGTAGCGCCGCTCGAGCCGGTTGCACCCTTCGCTCCGGTCGATCCCTTCGCCCCCGTCGGGCCACGAGCGCCGGTCGGACCACGCGCGCCCGTCGGACCGCGAGCTCCAGTCGCGCCCTTCGACCCGGTCGCGCCCTTCGCGCCAGTCGTACCCTTTGTGCCTGTCGCGCCCTTCGACCCGGTTGCACCCTTCGCTCCAGTCGAGCCCTTCGCCCCGGTCGGCCCGCGAGCGCCAGTCGGACCACGCGCACCTGTCGGACCGCGAGCTCCAGTCGCGCCCTTCGCCCCAGTCGCACCGTTCGCCCCGGTCGCGCCGTTGGCGCCGGTCGATCCCTTCGCGCCGGTCGCACCCTTCACGCCTGTCGCACCGTTCGCCCCGGTCGCGCCGTTGGCGCCGGTCGATCCCTTGGCTCCGGTTGAGCCCTTGGCTCCCGTCGGGCCACGAGCGCCGGTCGGACCACGCGCGCCCGTCGGACCGCGGGCCCCAGTTGCACCCTTCGCACCCGTCACGCCCTTGGCACCGGTGACGCCCTTCGCGCCGGTCGCACCGTTCGCGCCGGTTGCTCCCTTCGCCCCCGTTGCGCCCTTGGTTCCGGTTGCACCCTTCACGCCTGTTACGCCGTTCGAGCCGGTTGCACCCTTCGTTCCGGTCGAGCCCTTCGCCCCCGTCGGCCCACGAGACCCGGTCGGACCACGCGCACCCGTCGGACCGCGGCCTCCAGTTGCGCCCTTCGCCCCGGTCGCGCCCTTGGGGCCCGTGGCGCCATTCGAGCCGGTTGTGCCCTTTGCTCCAGTCGAGCCTTTGGCCCCGGTCGCGCCCTTCGCGCCTGTTGCGCCGTTCGAGCCGGTTGCACCCTTCGCTCCGGTCAAGCCCTTTGCCCCCGTCGGCCCACGAGACCCGGTCGGACCACGCGCGCCCGTCGGGCCGCGGGCTCCAGTTGCGCCCTTCGCGCCGGTTGCACCCCGGGAACCCGTGGCGCCCTTCGCTCCGGTCGCGCCGGTCGCGCCGTTCGCCCCGGTCGCGCCCTTCGCCCCGGTCGCGCCCTTGGCCCCCGTGGCGCCGTTCGAGCCGGTTTCACCCTTCGCTCCAGTCGAGCCCTTTGACCCTGTCGGACCGCGAGCGCCGGTCGGACCGCGCGCACCCGTCGGCCCGCGGGCTCCGGTTGCGCCCTTCGCTCCGGTAGCTCCTGTCGATCCCGTTGCACCCTTCCCACCCGTCGCGCCCTTGGCGCCCGTCACCCCCTTTGCTCCCGTCACACCTTTGGCGCCGGTTGCTCCGTTCGCTCCCGTCGCGCCCT
>VAYE01000236.1 GCA_005883235.1 Actinomycetota bacterium | reverse complement strand
GGCCACTCCTCACGGGCAGCAGTCGCGGCCGCGGCGGCGAAGACGACGGCGACGAAGGCGGTTCCCGTCGTCGTCAGACCGCCCTGGAGGATCAGGAACGCCGGCACGGCCATCGCGCCGACGAGCCCGAGCCCGGCCACGATCTCGGACGACCAGACGAGCGAGACGGCGAGCCCGAGCCCTGCGATCCCGGCGGCCGCGAGCAGCGCGCCCCAGGTCGGCAGCATGTCGTAGAGCGCCGTCGCCGCAAGCAGCGTGGCGTAGCCGCCGGCGATTCCGGCGCCCACGGCCGCGAGCGCGGAGTAGAGGGCGCCGTAGCGCCGCTCGAGCACGAGACCGGCCGCGAAGACGAGGAGCGACGCGGCGCCGCCGAGGCCGACACGCGTCCCGGGCCCGATCCAGCCGCGGTTCACAGCGAGGACGAAGAAGAAGACGACGCCGAGGAGGGTCACGACGCCGCCTGCCCAGGCGAGCGCCTTCGCGCCGAGGAGGTCGGCGAGCTCGGGGAGACGCACGTCGCGCTCCCAGACGGAGGGCCTGGGCTCTTCCGCCGGGGACCCCACGGCGGGTGCTGCGAAGGCCGGCTCCTCGAGCGGCTCTGGACGCGTGCCGCGACGCCACTTGCCGCGCTCGTCCTGCCACCACTCCGCCGCGGGCCGCACCGGCGGACGTGGGAGCGCCGGCTCGGGCTCGGGTCTCGGCGGGGCGATCCGCGCCGCGTGCGCGAGCGTCCGCAGCTCGTGCAGCTCGCCCTCGAGCCCTCGCAGCCTGCGTTCGAGGTCGTCGACGCGCGCGAGCAGCTCGTCGGCGCTCATGGGGTTTCCGGCTCTCCCCGCTGTCGGAGCTCGACGGTCAGCTCGCAGTCGAGCGCGTCGGCGATCCTGAGCAGCGTGTCGATGCGCGGCGGCCTCCCGCCCGCCTCGAGCCGGGCGATCGCGGACTGGGTCGTGCCGACGAGCTCGGCGAGCTCGCGCTGCGAGAGGTTTCGCGCGGTCCGTTGCGCGACGACCTGGTCGGCGATGCGGGCGAAGAACCAGCCGTCGCCCTCGATGCCTGCCAGTCGGGCACGGGCCTTCTCGCCGAGGCGTGCGAGCGGGCGGCGTTCCGCGTCAGCCATCGCAGACGTGTTCGACGGTGAGCTCGACGACCCTCGCCACGTATCGCATACCTGCTATGACTATAGCAGGAACGCTATTGCAGTCAAGCCAGCAGCCGCCGATTGCGCGCGAGAGCGTCGAGCACTCCGTCGACGTCCTCGACCGAGTTGTATGCGTGCGGAGAGATCCGCAGGTTGCCGGCCCGCGAGGAGGTGACGATGCCGTCGCGGTCGAGCGCGGCCACCAGGGCCGGCGCGTCGGTGGAAGCGACGCAGAGGAGCGCTCCGCGGCGCTCCGGCTCGCGTGGAGTCGCGACCCGGGCGCCGAGCGCGTCGAGGCCGTCGAGGAGGCGCGCGTGGAGGGCGAGGACGTGCTCGCGCGTCTCGGCGATGCCGATCTCCTCCATCAGCTCCATCCCGGCGATGCCAGCGTAGATCGCGGGGATCGGCGGCGTCCCGGACTGGAAGCGGCTCGCCGTCGGTGCCGGCGAGTAGTCGCGGTGGTCCATGGCGAAGATGTCACGGTCGGCGAACCAGCCGGTCGCGGTGGGCCAGACGCGCTCCACGAGCTCGCGGCGCGCATAGAAGAACGCGAGACCGGCCGAGCCGAGCAGGTACTTGAGCACGCCCGCAGCGAGGAAGTCGACGTCGAGCTCTCGCACGTCGAGGGGCAGCGAGCCGATCGACTGGTAGGCGTCGAGGAGGACGAGGGCGCCGCGCTCGTGCGCGAGGCGCGTGACCGCCTCGACGTCGAGCTTCGCGCCGTTCCGGTAGCAGACGTGCGTGATCGAGACGAGCAGCGTGTCGTCGTCGATCGCGCGCTCGAAGTGCTCGAGCGGGATCGTGCCGTCGGCGGCCTCGGGGACGTGGACGACGCGCGCGCCTCGTGCCTCCTGGGCGTGCCAGATCTGGCCGATGGTCGGGAACTCCCAGTCGGTGAGCACGACCTTCGAGCGCCGCGCGTAGCGGAGGCCGGAGGCGAGCCCGCTGACGCCGGCCGAGAGTGACGTCGTGACGGCGACCTCGTCGGGCGCCGCGTTGACGAGGCGCGCGAAGGTGGCGCGGGCCGCCTCGCCGCGCTCGACCCAGGACTCCCACGGGGCGCCTTTCTCGTCCCAGTCCGCGAGGTACTGCTCGTAGGCCGCGCGGACGGCGTCCGAGAGCGCGCCCTGCGAGCAGCTGTTGACGTAGAGCCGCCGCTCGAGGATCGGGAAGCGGTGGCGGATCCGGTCCGGGAGCGGTGCGGCTGCGAGGGTGCTGTCGGCCGCGGAACGAGTGGCCATGGTCAGATTCTCGCCCAAATCGGGGGACACGTCCGGCGGACATGTCCTCCCACCGCAATTCGTCCACCGGCAGCACTTGGAACAAAGCAGCCGGGCGTCCGAGAGCCATCGCCCGGGAAGCCACGTCTTGGTGGCAGCCACCGGGACGTGGCTCGGCCACGGCCGCCCCGAACAGGGCCGCGGACGGCGGCTGGCTAGCGGCCCAGGTAGGCCTTGCGGAGGTCTTCGTTCGCCAGAAGGGCGGAAGCCTCGTCCGCCAGCACGACTCGGCCCGTCTGGAGGACGTAGCCGCGGTCGGCGATCGAGAGCGACACGTTCGCGTTCTGCTCGACGACCAGCACCGCGACGCCCGACTCGTGCACCTGCTTGATGATCTCGAAGTTCCGCTCGACGAGGATCGGCGCGAGCCCCATCGAGGGCTCGTCCATGAGCAGGAGCTTCGGCTGCGACATGAGTGCCCGGCCCATCGCGACCATCTGCTGCTCGCCGCCGGAGAGCGTCCCGGCGAGCTGCCGCCGCCGCTCCTGCAACAACGGGAAGAGC
>VAYE01000235.1:1798-4502 GCA_005883235.1 Actinomycetota bacterium | reverse complement strand
GCTCGGAGTCGCGGCCGACGAGCGGCGCCTCCATCGTGGGTCGAACCGCGCCGTCCGTCGCGGACACGACACGCCAGGCCCAGAGCGGCGTGTCCCGCCCCTTGAGCACGAGCGGGCCGACGTCCTCGATCACGAGTCGTCCGAGCGTCAACCGGTAGGCGCCCGGCCCGATCAGGATCTGGCCCGGCTTCGCCATCTGCTGGAGGCGAGCCGCGATGTTCACCGCCTCGCCGGTCGCGAAGGTCGAGTCGGAGTCGTCCGCGACGACCTCGCCCGCCTCGACGCCGATCCGCACCTCGAGGCTGAGCTCCTCGACCGACTCCATGATCGCGAGCGCGGCGCGCACCGCCCGCTCCGCGTCGTCCTCGTGCGCGCGGGGGACCCCGAAAGCGGCCATCACCGCGTCGCCGGCGAACTTCTCGACCGTGCCGCCGTGGGTCTCGATGCACCCCGAGACCTGCTCGAAGAAGCGCGTCACGCGCCGCCGCACGACCTCCGGATCGCTGCCGCTGAGGAACTCCGTCGACCCGACGAGGTCGACGAACAGCACGGTCGCGAGCTTCCGTTCCACGACCTCAATTCTACGGAGCGGAGGGGCCGCACCGTCCGGCGCGGCCCCTCCCTGGATGTCCTAGTACCCGGCTCCGAAGGTCGAGCGCGGGACCTTCCCCAGCACTTGCTGCTGGTAGTAGACGGGGCCCCCGCCGTCAGCCGTCACGCCCGGCCCCGGGTAGTGCGTCGAGACCGCGAGCGTGTAGATGTTCGCGTCCGAGATCGCAAGCCCGAAGTAGTCGCCGATGAAGCCGCGGCCCGTCGGGCACGGATCCCTGTGTCCGGCGCACGGGTACTGCGAGATCCCGCCCACCTTCTGGGCCGGCTGGTCGGGATCCCAGCTGAACTGGGAGACACGGACGTTGCCGCCGACCGGAACCGCCCCGGCCGCCGTCCCGCTGTCCTTGTACGGCTGGAGCGAGACGTCGATGCACGTGTTCGTCGCGCCCCAGTGGGAGGCGATGATCGACGGGTCGCCGCTCGGGCACGGAGCGCGGCGGTCGTAGAAGGCGACCGCGACCGCTCCGCCGGGACCCGCCGCCACCGACGGCTGGAACTGGTCGGTCGTCGAATCCCCGTCGTCGTTCACGAGCGCGGGATTCGACCAGGTCAGCCCGCCGTCCGTCGACTGCGTGAAGTAGACGTCGGAGTGGTTCGCCACCGGATCCCAGTTCTCGTACGTCAGGTAGACGTGACCGGGGTATGTGGGGCTGGCGGCGAAGTTCTCCAGGATCCCGTCCCGGAAGTTCGTCGGCGGGAAGTATCCGAACGGGTTCTCGATCGGCGAGGCGGCGACGACGAACGGTCCCCAGGTGTGGCCGTCGTCGACGGACTTTGCCACGTAGATGTGCCCGACCTTGTTCTTGTTCAGGTCGAAGCCGCCTTCGAACGCGACGTAGACCGTGCCGTCGGGGCCGATCGACGGGTACACGTACGTGTTCCCCGGCGTCGTCGCGGACGGCGTCGAGAGCTGCACGGCCTTCGAGAACGTCTGGCCGCGGTCGCGCGAGACGGCGACCATGATCTTCCCGTTCCCGTTCGCTCCGTTGAACGTCGTCCACATCGCGTAGACGTGGTCGTGGTAGGCGCTGAGCGGGAAGTGGTTCACGGCGATCCATTGCTTGTCTTCGACATGGCCGAACGTGAGGCTCGTCTGGTTGTTCGTCGAGTCGAGCGCGTTGCCCCCGTTCCCCTTCTGCCACAGGGCGCCCATGTTGTCCGAGTACGACACGTCGATCTCGCCGTTCGGGTGCAGGCCACCCTCCCAGAACGCGTTGAACGGCAGAGTCGTCTGGTACGCCCGGACGGGCTCGGTGCCCAGGGCGCCGGTGTCGAAGTCGACGTTCGGGTCGGTGTTGTTCGTCCAGCTCGGCGGCATGTCCTGGATCAGCGTTGGC
This sequence comes from Actinomycetota bacterium, assembly GCA_005883235.1. Next base: position 2,553 of record VAYE01000235.1, on the reverse strand, counting down.
GGAGGAGCCAGCGTCGTGCACTCATAGCCCTGCACCTGGTTGTTCCCCGCCGGCGAGCCGCCGAGGATCGTGTACGAACCGAGGTGGAAGTCGTAGAACGTGCTCCACTTGCCGATGAAGAACTTCGAGCTTCCGACGATGTCCTCGGTCCCAGGCTTCACCGCGAGCCAGGACTCCGAGTGGTTCGAGTTGAGGCTCTGCGGGCCGCACGTGCCCGGCAGCGGCTTCGTCGAGCCCGGCGGAACGGGATAGCCGCCGCCCGCAACCGGGCTGCTCGCGACGACGTTCGTCCCGACGAGGCTCCACGCCGCAGAGGCCGATCCAGCACTCGCGAGCGCGCCGAGCACCGCGAGCGCCAAAAGAAGTCTCTTCACGATCTCTCCCCCTCTCCTGATGTGCCCCGGAAGCCTGGCATATCGGCAACCGATTTGCAGCCTCGCTTAGCATCCGGGCGTGCTCGACCCGAAGGTCTTCAAGGCCTACGACATCCGCGGGATCTACCCGGACGAGCTCGACGAGGAGGGCGCATACGCGATCGGCCGCGCCTACGCGGAGCAGTTCGAGCCCCGGAAGATCGCCGTCGGCTGGGACATGCGGCTGTCGTCGCCGGCCATGGCCGCTGCGGTCATCCGGGGAGCGGGAGACGCCGGCGTCGACGTCCTCGAGCTGGGGATGGTCGGAACGGAGATGCTCTACTTCGCGGTCGGCGACCTCGGCCTCGACGGCGGCATCGAGATCACCGCCTCGCACAACCC
>VAYE01000235.1:0-1792 GCA_005883235.1 Actinomycetota bacterium | reverse complement strand
GTCGAGCCGTACGACGTCTGGCCGGCCTTCGTCGAACGGGTCCTCTCGTTCGTGGACGTCGAGGCGATCCGGCCGCTCCGCGTCGTCGTCGACGCAGCGAACGGAATGGCGGGCGCGATGCTGCCGCCGGTGCTCGAGCGGCTGCCGGTCGAGGCCGTCCGCTGCTACTTCGAGCCAGACGGGACGTTTCCGAACCACGAGCCGAACCCGCTCCTGCCAGAGAACCGCGAGTTCATCGTCCGGAAGACGCTCGATGAGCGCGGCGACCTCGGGGTCGCCTTCGACGGGGACGCCGACCGCTGCTTCTTCGTCGACGATACCGGCGAGTTCGTGCCGGGGGACTTCGTCACGGCGCTCCTCGCCGAATCGATCCTCGAGAAGGATCCGGGGGCGAAGGTGATCTACGACCTGCGCGCCAGCTGGGCGGTGCCCGAGACCGTCGAACGCGCCGGCGGCGTCCCGCTCGTGAACCGGGTCGGCCACGCGTTCATCAAGCACCGCATGCGGAAGGAGGACGCGTCGTTCGCCGGCGAGGTGTCGGGCCACTACTACTTCCGCGACTTCTCGCAGGCCGACTCGGGCGTCGTCCCCTTCCTGCTCATGCTCGAGCTCGTCTCGCGGCGAGGGAAGCTGTCGGAGATCCTCCGGCCCTACCGCAAGCGCTACTTCATCACCGGCGAGCTGAACACCCCCGTCGCCGACGTGCCGCTCAAGCTGCAGGAGCTCAAGGAGCGGTTCGGGCCGGAAGGCTCCGTCTCGCACCTGGACGGCATCTCGATCGACGCACCCGACTGGCACATGAACGTGCGGCCGTCGAACACCGAGCCGCTCCTGCGCCTGAACCTCGAGGCCCGCTCGAAGGAGCTCATGGAGCAAAAGCGGGACGAGGTCCTCGGCGTCATCCGCGAGTGACCGTCGCGCGTCCTCTGCGCCGGCCGTCGCGTCTCTCGTCACGTTGCGTGATGCCCCTCGTCACGGTGTCTGACACCGGGACAGGGCCCTCGCTGACGAAGGAACGGAAGGCCGCCCGCGCACTGCGTGGGTTGGGAGCGAAGAGCCGCAAGAGCTTGTCGGTGGCGAGGAAGCGGGGCGCGTGCTCCAGGCCGGCGCTCGCGCGGTAGCTGCTCCAGCGCCATTCCCCCGGCTCTGCGCACAAGCCGACTCGAACGGGGTTGAGGACGACGTAGCGGCAAACCTCCAGCAGATGCGAATCCGTTTCGACCGTGGTCGCGCCGAACCGGTTGCGGAAGAGATGTCCCGTACGCCCGTAGCGCCGGTTCGTCCGCCTCGAATAGCCGCCGTTCAGCTCCTGCATGCCGGCCGACAAGCCGCCGTGAGGGATCTCGAGCACGAGGTGGTAGTGGTTCGTCATCAGGCAGTAGGTGAGCACGATCCATCGGTGCTTCAGGACGGCTCGTCCGAGCATCATCGAGAAGACGGTCCGGTCGACGTCGTCGAAGAAGATCGATTGGCGATTGTTGCCGCGAGCGGTCACGTGATAGATGCCGAGTGGGTCTTCAAGCCGAGGCGGACGCGCCATCGGCCGACGGTACCCCGAGGCCGGCACGACCTCCACAGCGTGTGCACTTTCGCCACGAAGCTGCCACAGGGGCGTGACGGTGTCTGACACCGGGACGTGGCCGCTGGAGCCAGGGCCGGACGCGGTTAGCATCGCCCCATGGGAAAGCCGCCGTTCAAGTTCTCGGCGCGCACGCGGGTCGGCTTCTCGGACACCGACGCGCAGGGGATCGTCTACTACGGGCGCTACCTCCCGTACTTCGACCTCGCCCGC
>VAYE01000283.1 GCA_005883235.1 Actinomycetota bacterium | reverse complement strand
TGGAGGCGCTTGCCGAGCTCTCCGACCTCGTGCGAGACGCGCTTCGCTACTACCCCTCGCTGCGCGAGACACGCCAGCACTGGGTGCTCGTCGACGCCGCTCCGAAGATCCTCCCCGAGATTCCGACGAGGCTCGGCGACTACGCGGCGCGCCAGCTCGCCGGCCGAGGCGTGGACATCCGCGTCGAGACGACCCTCGACGAGGTCGGCCCGCACCACGTCGTCCTCTCGGGCGGCGACCGGATCCTCACGAGCACGCTCGTCTGGACGGCCGGCGTGCGCGCGAACCCGCACCTGCACGAGCTCGGCATGCCGATCGACGACAAGGGCCGCGTGATCGTCGGCGGAACGCTCCGGGTCGAGGGCCTCGCGCGGGTGTGGGCCCTCGGCGACGGGGCCAGAGTCCCGAACGAGGCGACGCCTGGGCAGTTCGACCCGCCGACCTGCCAGCACGCGTTGCGGCAGGCGCGGCGCCTCGCCAAGAACCTGCGCGGCGACCCGCGCCCGTACCGCTACCGCATGCTCGGCCAGGTGGCGACGCTCGGCCGCTACAAGGGGATCGCGGATGTCCTCGGGGTGCGCCTGCGCGGCTTTCCGGGCTGGTTCGTCACACGGACGTATCACCTGTACCAGCTCCCGCTCCTCTCGCGGAAGCTCCGGGTGGTCGCCGACTGGACGACCTCGCTCTTCTTCCGCCGAGACATCGCGGAGCTCGGCATGCTCGGCCACCCGGATCGGCTCGGCGATGTCTGACGAGCTGGGGCGGGCCCTCGACTTCATGGCCCGCGCGGAGATGGCCGGCGAGCGGACAGAGACGACCCGGTTCGGCACCGCCGTCTTCGACGATCGCGTCCCGAAGCGCTACGACTCGAACTACCTCCACGTCGCCACGCTTCCGAGCGGGACGACCGCCGAGGAGCTCGCCGCCGACGCAGTCGAGCACGGCCGCCCGATGATCCTCGTCCGCGACGAGGCGGCCGCCGAGCTCCTTGCTCCGGGCTTCCAGGCCCTCGGCTGGCGCGTCGACCGCCACCTCGTGATGACCCAGTCCGAGCAGCCGACGCGCACGGCTACCGCCGACCTCGTCCGGCCGCTCGACCCGGAGGCCCTGCGAGAGGCGCGCCGGCGCCTGACGGCCGGCTATCCGTGGTCGACGCCGGAGCTCATGGACCAGCTGCACGAGGCGAGGCGGTTGCTCGCCGAGCGCGTCGACGCGCGCTTCTACGGCATCGTGGTCGACGGCGAGGTCGTGGCCTACACCGACCTGTACCTCGAGCCGCCGGTCGCCCAGATCGAGGACGTCGGCACGCTCGAGGAGCACCGCGGCAAGGGCTATGCGAGCGCGCTCGTCCTCCACGCCGCCGATACGGCCCGCCGCGAAGGCGCCGAACTCGTGTTCCTCGTCGCCGACGCGGAGGACTGGCCACAGCAGCTCTACCGGAAGCTCGGCTTCGAGCCGGCCGGCCGCTACCTCAAGTTCATCGCTCCGGGCGTCTAGCGGAGCGAGCGGAGCGCCTCGCCGAGCCGCTGCCGGGTCGTCAATACGTCCCCGAAGAGGTCGCCGTGCTGCTCGACGCGCGAGAGGACGACCTCCATCGTGTAGATCGCCGGATTCAGCTTCTCGTTCACCTCGTCCCAGCGGAGCGCCGTCGAGACGGGCGCGCCCGGCTTCGGCCGTACCGAGTAGACCGACGCGATCGTCTTCCCTTCGCCGTTCTGGTTCGAGTCGATGAGGACCCCGCGGCGCTTCGCCTTCGACCACTCGGTGGTCGCGAGGCCGCGGTGTGCGCGGGCGATCGCGCGCGCTACGATCTCCGAGAACTCACGCGCGTCGTCGTAGGTGTGGCGCCTCTCGATCGGCACGAGCACGTGCATGCCGTCCGCGCCGCTCGTCTTGGGGAACGACTCGAGCCCGAGCGCGTCGAGCGCCTGCTTGACGTAGAGCGCGACCTCGACGGTCTCCGCGAAGCCGACGTCGGGCGAGGGGTCGAGGTCGAAGAGCACCCAGTCCGGCCGGTCCGGCTTGTCGACCCTCGAGTACCAGGTGTTCATGTCGATGCAGCCCATGTTCGCCATCCACAGGAGCGCCAGCTCGTCGTTCACGAGCGGCGCCTGGATCCGCTTGCGGCGCCGCGGAGACTCTCGGGTCGAGACCATCAGCGGCACGCGCGGGATCCAGTCGGGCATGTGCGTCGGCGCGTCCT
>VAYE01000065.1 GCA_005883235.1 Actinomycetota bacterium | reverse complement strand
CGTCGCGCTCGAGGCCGGGAGGAGCGGCGTGGTAGAAGGCGTTCTCGGGCCAGTCGAGCCGCCTCGTCACTCCGTCGACGAGCGAGACGTGCGGCCGGCTGACCTGGAAGTCGTAGAACTCCTCGGGGTCGATCTCGGCGAAGCGAGACGCCCGCCACGCCTTCCTGAGGTAGCCGGCCGCGAGCGACGCGCCTTGGCCACCGTCGTTCCAGCCCCGGAAGGCCGTGACGAGGACCGGGCGGCGAAGCTCGGGACGGTCGTCGATGCGAAGCTCGTCGGCCATGTCGCCAGTCTACGCGCGGCTCGTCGCAGGCGTTCCGAGCGGCCGCCAGAGGAGCGCGGCTAGCACGACTGTCCACCCCCAGACCGCCGCGGCGACGGCGACGTGCACGAGCACGAGTAGCCGACGACGAAGACGAGGGCGAGGCCGAAGACGGCGACTCCGGCGGCGTGCACCGGGAGGAGCGCGTTCAGCCGCCCGAAGCGGGCGACGCGCTCGCCGCCCGAGTGCGGCCCGGCCGCGGTCGCGAACGTCCCGGTGACGACCAGCGCGAAGGCGGCGCCGGCGAGCACGAGGCCGGCGCGGCGGAGCTCCTCCGGCACGAGCGGCGCGGCTCGACCGCGCGGGAGCGCGAGCGACTCGAGCGCGACGAGGATCGCGCCGCCGAGGAGCGCCATCGAGAGCAGGAGGTGCGGGATGACGGCGAGCGGGTGCAGGTGGACGTAGACCGCGAGCGCGCCGAGCGGCGCTTGGACGAGCGTCCCCACGAAGACGCCAAGCGCGAGGCGCGGCACCCAGCTCGGCAGCCCGGCCATGCGTCGCGACGCGAGCCAGGCGAGCAGCGTGATCACGATCGTCGTCCCGGCGACCATCCGGTTCCCGAACTCGATGTACGAGTGGTAGCCCTTCTCCGGGAACGGGTTTCCAGGCTGGCAGCCGGGCCAGTGCTCGCAGCCGAGGCCCGAGCCGGTCAGCCGGACGGTCGCTCCGGTCGAGACGATGACGTAGAGCGCCCCGACCGCCGCGAGGGCGAGCGCGCGGAAGCGGGCGGGCGTGATCTCGAGGATGCGCGCCCGCGCGGGAGCGGACGTCTCGACGTGCACGCGGCTCACTCTAGAGAAGCGGTTCGAGAACGGCCGGGTAGCCGTCCGCGCCCGGATACGGCGTCGGCCGCGAGCCGAGGAAGAGTGGCCGGTCGGCGGCGTTCAGGAGCACGGGCATCAGGTCGGGCCCGCGCAGGTGTCCGAGGATCCCGGCCGCGCATTCGCGCTCGCCGAAGCGCTCGACACCGTCGGCCCGCACGCCCGGGCCCGCGACGACGAGCGGCACGGGATCGCCGGAGTGGATGACGTCGGGCGAGGCCGGAGTGGCGTGGTCGCCGGTCAGGCAGACGACCGCGCGATCGAGCGGCAGGCCGTCGAGGGCGGCGTCGAGCTCCTCGATCGTCCGCTGCTTCACCCGTGGGTCCTTCGTGTGCCCGGCCGCGTCGGCCGTCTTCTGGTGGCAGAAGACGAACGTGTCGCCCCGGTCGAGCCGCTCTTGAACGAGCTCGGCGCGACGGCGCAGGTCGCCCACCGGGTCGTCGCCTTCCGGCGCCTCGATCGGCTCCAGGCCGAGGTCGACGCCGAGCCCGCGCAGGAAGGCCGAGTCGGCGGCGAAGCAGCCGTGGAGCCCGTGCCGCTCGACGAAGCTCGGGTGCTCGCGCGGGCGGCCCCACCACTTGAGCGTCACGACGTTGAAGCGCTCGCCGTCGAGCCGCCGCATCGCCTCGCGCGTCCACGCCTCGGCGGCCCGCGCCGTGGGCTCGGCCTCGGGCACGAGCGCCTGCGGTCGCAGGACCGGGTGCCGGTCGCGGAAGAAGGCGTCGGTGTCGGTGACGCGGTCGTCGGCGCCGCCGGAGACGCGGAGGATCGCCTCGCCGCGCCAGACGTGGGAGAGGGAGAACGTCAGGCCGTCGACCTCGATCCCGTCGCAGCGCTCGACGAGCCGCTCCGCTTCCTCCGCGTCCCGCTCAGGGTCGGGCCGGCCGACGAGCCACCAGCCGTCGTCTCGCCGCTCGGCGGGCCGCAGCGCGGCGTAGGCGAAGACGTGCTCGCGGTCGACCTCCTGCCCCCAGCCGAGCGCCTCGAAAACGGCCCGGCCGGGAGACTCCTCCGGCCTGAAGCCGAGCAGCGACCAGTGCGCCACCTCGCTCGAGGGCGCGCGGCCCGGGCCGATCGAGTAGAGGACGCCGCACGAGCCCGCGGCGCACAGCCGGTCGAGGTTCGGCGTCGAGGCCGCCTCGTTGCCGGTCCGGCCGCCGAGGACGTCGTGCGCGCGGTCGCCGAGCCCGTCCAGGAGGACGATCACGATCGGGAGCATCGGGCGAGCCTAACGGGGTGCGAAAGCGCCCGGCAGCCGGTCGAGCGACCTGATCACCCGCGCGACTCCGGGCGGCACGAGCGACTCCCAGTCGCCCCCGTCGCGCATCGCCGCCCGCACGTCGGCGCCGGAGATCTCCTTCTCGGCGCCCTCGTCGAGGACCACGACCTCGTAGCCGGCGGCGCGCAGCCGCTCGAGCTTCGTCCCGCCCCAGTCGGAGAAGAGCCGCACCGAAGCGGATCGGACGGCTCCTCCTTGATCCGCCGCGGATCGGGGTTCGTGATCCCGACGAAGAGCTCGTCGCAGCGGGCCGCCGCCCCTCGGAGATACTCGAGGTGGCCGTTGTGGAACGGCTGGAACCTGCCGTGGACCATCCCACGGCGACTAGTCGACGACGACGCCGCTCCCTTCCTCGACCGAGCCGACCCGGCGGATGAAGAGCCGCCGCGCGGCGAACTCGGCCTCGAGCACCGCTCCCCGCTCGGCCGGCACCGAGACGAGCAGGCCGCCCGCGGTCTGGGGATCGAACGCGAGCGCGACGAGCGCGTCCGGGACGCGGCCGAGCTCCAGGTGGCCGTGTGTGAAGTCGCGGTTGCGCGGGTCGCCGCTCGTGCGGACGCCCTGCCGCGCCATGTCGAGAGCGCCGTCGATCGCCGGGAAGCGCTCCGACTGGAGTCGCAGCAGTACGCCACTCCGCTCGGCCACCTCGCGGGCGTGGCCGAAGAGGCCGAAGCCGGTCACGTCGGTGACGGCGTGCGGCTCGAACGGCCGCAGGACGTCGGCCGCGTCGCGGTTCAGCGTGCGCATCCAGCGGATCGCCCGCTCGAGCTGCTGGCTGCCGGCGTGGCCCTGCTTGTAGCCCGTCAGGATGAGCCCGGTCCCGAGCGGCTTCGTGATGAAGAGCGTGTCGCCGGGTCGCGCCCCGTTCTTCGGCCAGATCGAGTCGGGCCGGACGGTGCCGACGACGGCGAGGCCGTACTTCGGCTCGGCGTCTCGGATCGTGTGACCGCCGGCGAGGAGGCCTCCGGCCGCGCGGACGCGCTCGTCCGCCGCGGCGAAGATCTCCGCCAGCATCTCGATCGGAAGCTCCTCGGGGAAGGCGGCGATCGAGAGCGCGAGGAGCGGCGAGCCGCCCATCGCGAAGACGTCGTTCAATGCGTTCGTCGCCGCGATCGCCCCGTAGTCGCCCGGATCGTCGACCACGGGTGGGAAGAAGTCGAGCGTGAAGATGAGCGCGCGCTCGTCGTCGAGGCGGTAGACCGCCGCGTCGTCGGCGGGCGCGAGCCCGACGAGCAGGTTCTCCGCCTCGACGGGGACGAAGCCCGCGAGCAACTGCTCGAGCCGCGCCGCCGAGTACTTCGCAGCGCACCCCCCGCACGAGGCGAGGTCGGTCAGCTTGATGCGGCCGGTGCCTGTTTCCACGAGTCCTCCTCGCTCGTTCCCGGGAACTGTAGGGGCGACACCACGTTCCGTCTAGCGTCTTCGGTCGCCGTTACTACGTCGCGCCGAAGCGGCCTATTCCCGGTGAGAAGGCGGCGGGCGGCGCACAACGCGCCGCCCGCCGCTTGTTAGGGGAGAGGAGGAGCCTTGCGGTTCCCCCGCGTCAGGTTCGCGCTCCGTGCCCGATGCCCTTCCGCCTGCTACGCGCCCTTCTCGATCGGCACGTCCACGAGGTTCCCCCACTCCGTCCACGACCCGTCGTAGTTGCGGACGTCCTCGTAGCCGAGCAGCTCGCGCAGCACGAACCACGTGTGGGCGCTTCGCTCGCCGATCCGGCAGTACGCGGTCACGGCCTTCCCGGGCGTGACCCCCTTCGACTCGTAGAGCCGGCGGAGCTCGTCGGCCGTCTTGAACGTGCCGTCGTCGTTCACGGCCTGCGCCCACGGGATCGAGTGCGCGGTCGGGATGTGCCCGGCGCGCTGAGCGCCCTCCTGCTCGTACCCGGGCGGCGCGATCAGCTCGCCCGAGTACTCCTGCGGGCTCCGGACGTCGACGAGCGCCTTCGAGCCGTCGCCGAGGCCTTCCTTGACGGCGTCGCGGTAGGTGCGGATCGACTCGTCCCGGTCGGCCGCCGTGTACTGCGCCTGCGGCCGCGACGGCGCCTCCGTCGTCGTCGGACGGCTCTCGTCGAACCACTTCTGCCGGCCGCCGTCCAGGATGCGGACGTCCTGGTGCCCGTAGATCTTGAGGTACCAGTACGCGTAGGCGGCGAACCAGTTGTTGCGGTCGCCGTAGACGACGACGGTCGTGTCGTTCGCGATCCCGAGCCGGCCGAGCAGGCGCTCGAACTGCTCCTTCTCGACGAGGTCGCGCTCGACCGGGTCCTGGAGGTCGTCCCGCCAGTGCAGCTTGACCGCGCCCCGGACGTGGCCCTCGTCGTAGAGCTCCGGCTTCTCGTCAACCTCGGCGACGACGATCGTCTCGTCGTCCAGGTGCTCCGCGAGCCAGTCGGTGCCGACGAGCACCGGCTTGGCGAAACCGTTCTCGGCCATGCGCCCTCCTCCGTTACTTTTGGATTTGAAGCATTACCGTAGCTCAGAGCTCTCCGGGCGTGCGGACGATCTTCCAGACCATGTAGAGCCCGAGCAGTGTGGCCGCCACGAAGCACGCGGCGGCGAGCCAGCGCAGGTCGTGCACCCGCGCGAGGAGCGCCGAGGAGACGAGCAGCCCGACGACGATGAGCGCGGCGCCGACCCGGTTCGCCACGGAGCGGAGAACGTGCTCGACGTCCCCCAGGTCGGTCGGGACGACGCCCACCTTCAGCGTGCCCGTCTCCAGCCGCTCGACGACCTGGGTGACGCGGCGGGGCAGGCGCGAGGCCGAGTCGAGCTGCGTGAAGAGGTACGTGAAGAAGGCGTTCGGCTCGAGCCGCCGCTCGGCCTCGCGGAACATCACCTCGAGCGCGTCCTCGGCGAGCAGCGCGACGGGGTCGAGCTCCGGGTCGAGCGTGCGTGCGATCGAGTCCGCCTGCGCGAGCGTCTTGCCGACGAGCGCGAAGCTCGGCGGCAGGCGGATGCCGTAGCGAAGCGAGATCCGCTGGAGGTCGGCGAGGGCCTCACCGGCCCGGATCCCGGCCAGCGGCCGCCAGTGGTAGCGCGGGAGCTTGCGGCGCAGCTCGTGGACGAAGCCGGGCTCGTCGGAGTCGATCGTCGTCAGCGAGAGGCCCAGGATGAGGTCGGCCACGTCGTCGGCCCGGTTCTGGGCGACCGCGAGCAGGAGGAGCGCGAAGCTCCGCCTCGTGTCGTCGTCCAGCCGGCCGAGCAGGCCGAAGTCGAGCAGCACGAGTCGCCCCTCGGGCGTGAGCAGGACGTTTCCGCGGTGCGGGTCGGCGTGGTACACGCCCTCGACCGTGACCTGGTGGACGTAGGCGCGAAAGAACTCCCGCGCGAGCTCCGCGGCCCGCTCGGACGGCAGGCCGTGGTCGGCGCCGACCTTCGCACCGTCGATCCGCTCCAGCACCATCGCCTCCTCGGTCACGTACGGCCGGATCACCTGCGGCACGACGAGGCGCTCGTACTCGCCGACGAGGCGCGCGATCAGCTCGGCGTTGTGCGCCTCCTCGAGGAAGTCGAGCTCCGCGCGCAGGTGCACCTCGAGCTCGTCGGCGAGCGCCTCGAGCTGGAGCAGTTGCGCCGCCTCGGAGCGCCGCTCGAGGAGACCCGCCGTCGAGCGGATGACGGCAAGGTCGAGGTCGACCCGCTCGACGATCCCGGGCAGCCGGACCTTCACCACGACCTGCCGGCCGGTGCGGAGGAGCGCCGGGTGGATCTGCGCGACCGAGGCGGTCGCCACGGGCTCGGGGTCGATGCTCGCGAAGACGTCGCCGAAGGCCCCCCGGATGACCGGCTCCAGCTCGGCGAACGGCACGGGCGGCACCTCGTCGACGAGCCGCCCGAGCTCCTCGATGTAGACGTCGGGCAGGAGGTCGGGCCGCGACGACAGGAGCTGCCCCAGCTTGATGTACGTGGTGCCGAGCTGCTCGAGGGCGAGCCGGAAGCTGCGCGCGCCCTCCCGGGTCGCCGGCCGCTCGCCGACGACCCCGATCTCGCGCAGTACCCGCAGGAGGCCGCTGCGACGGGCGACCCGCGTCACCTCGAGCGCACGCTTCGCCCGTTGCGTCCGCGCCCCCACGGCCTGATCATGCCGCAGCGCTCCGGCGGATGAATCGCGCCGACGCCGCACTTAGGATCGCTCTGTGTCTGACGCGTGGACACGGCCGCGCTTCCTTGCGCCCCTCGCGATCCGCGACTTCGCGCTGATCTGGGCGGCGACGGCCATCTCCCGTCTCGGTGACGGGCTCTACCTCGTCGCCATCGCCTGGCAGACGTACGCGATCTCGAACGTGCCGACCGCGATGTCGATCGTCGGCATCGCGACGACGCTGCCGCAGCTCGTCCTCCTCCTTTTCAGCGGCGCCCTGTCCGACCGGCTCCCGCGCCGCAGGCTCATGGTCAGCGCGGACGCCCTCCGAGCGGTCGCGATCGGGACCCTCGGCGCGTTGGCGTTGGCCGATGCCCTGTCCCTAGCGGTCATCGTGGGCCTCGTCGCCGTCTATGCCGTGGGGACGTCGCTCTTCCAGCCCGCGTCCATCTCGCTGCTGCCGCAGGTCGTCCCCGCGGAACGGCGCGCGCAGGCCAACGGCCTGATGCGGCTCGCCGGGGCCCTGGCCGTTCGCCTGGTCGGCCCCGCGCTCGGCGGCGGGATCGTCGGTGCCTTCGGCGCCGGGACGGCGTTCCTCGCCGACGCGGCGACCTTCGTCGTCTCGCTATCGCTGCTGCTCATGGTCTCGGCTTATCCGCTGCCCGACCGGGCGGCGAAGAGTCTCCTGGCCGACGTCAGGGAAGGGCTCGGCTTCGTCCGCCGGCAGGGCTGGCTGACGACGTCGCTCGTCGCGGCCTCGATCGGGTTGCTCTGCTACGAGGGGCCGACGGCGATCCTCCTGCCCTTCCTGATCAAGAACCACTTCGACGGCCACGCCGCCGATCTCGGCCTCGTCCTGTCCGCCGGCGGCGCGGGCGCGGTTCTGGCCGCCCTCCTGATCAGCCACTTCGGCCTGCCCCAGAGGAGGATGGGCTTGATGTACCTCCTCTGGACCGTCCTGGCCTCCTCCGTCCTCCTCTACGCGGTCGCCGGGAGCATCTGGCAGCTCGCCGTCGTCTGCTTCCTGGCCATCGGGGCCATGATCGGCGGCGACGTGATCTGGACGACCTTGCTGCAGGATCACGTTCCCCACGAGCTGCTGGGAAGGGTGGCGAGCCTCGACACAGTGGTGTCCTTCTCGCTCGTGCCCCTCTCGATGGCGCTCACCGGCCCGATCGCCGCCGCCGCCGGAGCGAGGCCGACGATGCTCGTGGCCGGGACCGTCGGCGTCTCCTGCGTCGCCGGCCTCTTCCTCACCCGGCCCTCGTTGCGGCACTTCGACGTCCGCCGCGCGGACATCGGCGACCTCCAGGACCGAGGTGTGGGTCAGACGCTGAGCGTGACGCCGGAGAGGTGACGGCCCCTCTCGTCCGCATCTCGCCCCGGACGCTCCGCAAGCACCACCGGCGGGTCTTCGACGACCTCGCGGCGCGCGGCGATCTCGTCTGGGTCGACACCGGCCACCAGCGCTTCGTGGTCGTGAACAGCGCCGATCTCGTCCGCGAGCTGATGATCGACCGCGCCGAGGAGCTGGTGAAGCCGAGCTCGCAGGCGATCGAGACCGGCCCGCCCGCGCCCGCGGTCGCCGACGACGGCGTCCCCGTGCCCGAGTTTCGGGCCGCGCTCGCGAAGGGAATGGGCCCGAGCCGCGTCCCGGACGTGGTCGAGAGCGTCACGTCGGCCGTGCAGGCGGAGGTCGCGCAGTGGCGCGACGGCATGCGCTTCCGCCTCATGCCGCGGATGCGCCGCCTGGCGATCACCGCCACCTGCTGGTCGTCCTTCGGCAGCCGGTTGAGCGCCGAAGAGGTCGTCCGAGCCGAACGCGCGGTCCGCGGGACCGGCCGCCGCATCCCGGTCAACTCGCGCGCGGCACAGCGCTGGGATCGCCTGACGCTCAATCGTCGGCGCCACAGAGGGAGCTTCGCGCAGCTCGTGGCGCTCAGCCGCAGCCTGGTGGCGAACGCCGATCGCAGCCGCCCGACCGAGCTGACGGCGACGCTCGACGACCTCCCGCTGCTCGCTCCGTCGCTGACGGAGGCCGACCGGCAGGCGATGCTCGTCGAGCTCTTCCTCGGCGCCGTCGGACCCTTGGCGCAGACCTACGCGTGGACGCTGCTGCGCTTCGCGACCGAGCCGGACGCGGCGGCGCGCCTCCGCCGCGAGTGGGACGAGGCCGCGCCGGGCTCGCGGCTGCACTACACGGAGGCCTTCGTCCGGGAGGTGACGCGCCTGCATCCGACGAACGAGCGGATCACGCGTCAGGCGACGAGTGACACCGCGCTCGGCGGCGAGCGCATCCCGGAGCTGACGCGGATCGTCCTGAACGTCGGTGCGCTGCACGGCGACCCGCGCTTCTTCGAGGAGCCGGGACGTTTCGCGCCAGAGCGGTGGCTCGACGGGCGGCCGGCCCCGAACAAGTTCGCGTACGTGGCCTTCGGCGTGGGCGGCCGGCGCTGCCTCGGCGAGACGATGGCTGTCACCGGAGTGACGGCGATGCTGCCCGCGCTCCTGCAGAACTGGGAGGTCGGCTTCGGCAAGCTCCGCTTCGCCTCGAAAGGCCGCTACCAGCCAGCCGAGAGCGTGCGGGTGACGGTGCGCGCGCGCTAGAGAAGCGTCCGGCGGAGCGCCGCGGCGAGCTCGCCGACTGAGAGAGGCCCGGCGAACTTCGCCTTGATCCTCCCGTCGGCGCCGACGAGGAACGTCCACGGCTCGCCCGGCAGCCGCCACCGGCGCATGAAGACGTTCAGCCCGAGCGTCGGGTTGTTGCGCCGGTACACCTCGACGTGGATGAACCGAACGGTGGTGTGCCGGAAGCGCCTGCGCACGGCGTCGACGACGTCGACGACGGGGCCGCACGTGCGGCTGGTGCAGAACTTCGGCGTCGCGAACACGACCACGAACGGCTTGTGCGCGGCGATCGAGCCCGCGACGGAGTAGCGGAGGAGCCCCTTGTCGGGCGGCGTCCTCGTCGTCAGCTCGGCGAAGTCGCCGTGCGTGCTCGCGATCGTCGGCGTCCGCGAGGGAACGGCCTTCGCCCCGACGGCCGGTGACTGCGAGGCCGCCTGCACGTCGAGCGTTCCCAGCCCGCGGACGCGGCTGCCGGTGGGCGCCGCGACGATCCAGTAGCGGCCGGGCCGGCGGATCGTCAGGTGCGCGACGAAGATCGGGGTCGGGCCGACACGCTCGAGCCTCGCCCACGCCCGCTCGAACGGTCGCGCCGCGAGGGAGCGCGCCATGTGCACCAACGCGCGCGGCGCGTCGACCTGCCGCCCGTCGTGCCGGACGACGAGGAAGGAGACGCGGACGTCGCCCGGGGCGTAGTCGAACGTGCCGCTGATCAGGCCGACGCTCTCACCGCCGGCATGCCAAAGCGCGTCGAGGCTGCCACGAGGCGAGCCGGACGTGGAACCGTGCGGCTTCGAGGACGAGGCGCAGCCGCCGAGCACGAGCACGGCGAGAGCAGCCGCGAGCGCCCTGCGCACGCTCCGACTCTAGCGAGCTACCCGCTACCGTCGGCGAAGTTCATCGGCTTCAAGGGGCCGACGACACCGCCGAGGTAAAAGGCGAGGAGGCACGCGACGACAGCGATCCAGATCAGGCGAGCCTTCGTCAGCGGATTCACCTCCTTCCCGCAGCTAGAAGCGGACGTCCTGTAGAGCTTCGGCGGCCTTGCGGTAGAGCAATGCGGCCTGCCGATCCTCGCCGCGTCGCGCCGCCAGGTCGCCCTGCGCCACCCAGACGGAGGCGCGGTGGCTGATCGACTCGAGCTGCCCGAAGCTGTCGGTGGCCTCGGCCAGCGACGCCTCGGCCTCGTCGAGGCGACCCTGCTCGACGAGCGCGCGGCCCAGGATGAGCTGGGCGCTGCCGATCGCGTCGAGGAAGTCGACGCGGCCGTCGAGGAGCCGCAGGGCCTGGTTGGCCTGCTCCTCGGCGAGCTCGAGCTCGCCACGGCCGAGATGGACGTGCGCGAGCGACGAGACGACGCGGCCGGCGTCGCCCTCGTTGCCGACGTCGAGCGCGGCGCGGAAGGCGTCCTTCAGGAAGACGACGGCCTCGTCGGCCTTCCCGAGCAGGAAGTTCAGACCGCCGAGGTTGTTCAGGAGGCGGCCGACGTTCGTCCGGTCGGCGAGCTCCTCGTAGTACGACTTCGCGCGCTCCGCGTAGGTCCGCGCCAGGACCCAGTGGCCTTCGCGCTCGGCGACGAGCGAGGCCTGGAAGTAGATGTCCGCGGTCGCGCGGGCGTCGCCGAGACCCTGCGCGAGCTCGAGGGCCCGCTCGACGTCCTCGCGCGCGGCCTCGAAGTCGCGCTGGCGGCGGTAGCAGCGGGAGCGCCAGTCGAGGATCCCGGCGCGAAGCTTGTCGCAAGGCATTCCCGAGCGCTCGGCCAGCGTGAGCGCCTCGCTCAAGAGGCCGATCGCCGTCTGGATGCTCTGGAGCTTGAAGCGGCAGACGCCGAGGCGGAACAGAACGTCGGCGCGCTCGACGTCCGAGAAGCCTGGCCCCTGGGTCAGGGCCCGGGCCCGGTTCAGGAGCTCGATCGCCCGCCGCACCTCGCCGAGACGAGCCCGAGCGAGCGCCTCGCCCGAGAGCAGTCGGACCTCGAGCTCGGGAAGGCCGGTGGCGAGCACGGCCGTCCGCACGTCGTCGAGCTCGGCCATCGCCTCGGTCTCGCGGTTCGCCTCCGTCAGCGCGTCGGCGCGGGCGAGCGCGGTCTCGACGCGGCCGCGCTGGTCGGCGGTGACGCCGTTCGCCAAGAAGTCGGCGTCGACGCCGAGCCGTTCCGCGAGCCATTCGATCGTCTCGCGCGCGGGCCGAGTCTTGCCCCGCTCGATCTGGCTGACGTACTCCTTCGAGAAGCGCGCGCCGGCGAGCTCGGACTGCGTCAGGCCGGCGGCGACCCGTAGCTGGCGCAGGCGCTCGCCCAGCCGGACACCTGCTGAGGCGGCGGCTCGCGGCGTGGAAGTTCGATGGACGCGACTCATCTGGCGGCGTAAGTGAATCTCATACTTCACAAAAGCGCAACTCCCTCGACCGCGACATCCCCCAAAAGAGGCATGTTCATGCGGGAATCGCAGGTGAAGCAAGTCAATGGAAAATCACTTGACCGAGTTACTTGACGGATTGATCGAGGAGGCTTACAGTGAGGCTACTTGCAGGGAGCCGGACGCCAGGCTCATGCAGGTGGCGCGTCACTCGGGCGAAGCGCCTCGAAGGCGTGGCTGGGCCGCAGAGCCAAGCTTTCGGGCCTTCGCCCCGGGTGGCGATAGCGCCCGAGAATTGACCCCCGGGAGCCGCAGCCGGGGGTCAATTCGTTGTGGGGGAAACCGGGTTTCCCCCAACAGGCCCCCCGCGGCGCTTACGATCCGATGGCGGGCTCCGGAGCTCCGCCTGGGGCGTGCTCGTGGCGGACTTGGCGGATCGTCGCCACGGCCAGGATCGCGCCGGCGAAGGAGATCGCTGCGCCGACG
>VAYE01000290.1 GCA_005883235.1 Actinomycetota bacterium | reverse complement strand
GTGGATCGCGCTCTCGGCGCTCCCGGTTCACCGCGACTCGGCCGGGCACTTCGTGACGAGGCTCGGCCAGGCGCCGGGCGCCCACGGCGGGGGCGGGTTCAAGAACGACCCCGTGCTCGGCCTCGTCGAGAACCTCGGCCTGCACGGCCAGATCCTCCAGGCGGCGAAGGTCTACGTCGGCATCCTCGCCGCGACGATCCTCTTCATCGCCACGAACGCGGGCGTGATCGGCGCCTCACGGATCACGTACTCGATGGCCTCGTACCGGCAGCTGCCGGAGGTCTTCCGCCGCCTGCATCCGCGCTTCAAGACGCCGTGGCTCTCCCTCGTCGTCTTCGCCGGCATCGCGTCGATCGTGTTCCTCCTCCCGGGGAATGTCGACTTCATCGGGCGGATGTACGCGTTCGGCGCGATGCTCTCGTTCACGGTCGCCCACGCCGCCGTGGTCGCGCTCCGGTACAAGCGGCGCGAGGAGGAGGCGGTGTTCCGAGCCCGTCCCAACATTCGCTACCGCGGAGTGGACTGGCCGCTGTTCGCGATCCTCGGTGGCCTGGGCACGGGGGTCGCGTGGCTCGTCGTGGTCGTCCAGGACGCGCCGACCCGCTACGCGGGCCTCGGCTGGCTCGTGGCCGGGTTCGCCTTCTACGCCGTCTTCCGCAGACGGTTCGTCCAGGCCCCCCTTGCCGAGACGGTGCGCGCTCCGGTGCCGATCGGCCGGGCGATCGCGCTCGAGTACCGGCAGCTCCTCGTTCCCGTCTCGGATGCGCTCGAGTCGGAGGAGGCGGTCGACCTCGCGTGCCGGCTGGCGGCCGAGCGGGGAGCGTCGATCACCGCCGTCAGCGTGATCGAGGTGCCGCTCGAGCTTCCGCTCGACGCGCGGCTTCCCGAGGAGGAGCGCAGGGCGAACGAGCTCCTCGACGAGGCGCGTGCCATCGGAGCGCAGCGGGCGATCTTCGGCGACACCGTCGACTACGTGCTGAAGCACGCGCCCTGCCGGGTCATGGTCGCCGCTGCCTCGCGAGCGGCGTGAGGGCCTACCGGCTCGGCGTCGCCGTCTTCGCCGTCCTGTTCGTCGGGATCGGCGTCGCGCTCCTCGTCGTGACCGCGCTCGCCGGCGGCGGCCTCGTGGGCTTCGTGCTCGGCGCGCTCTTCGTCGCCCTCGGAGCGGCCAGGCTCCACCTCCTGCGTCAGCGTTAACCTCCGCGCGAGATGGCTCGAAAGCTGCCGCGGCTGCAGCGTGTGCTGGACGCCCCGGCGCTCGCTTCGGTCGCCTACGGCGAGATCGCCTCCTCGATCTACTTCGCCCTCGGGATCGTCGCCCTGCACGCGCTCGGCTTCACGCCGCTCGTCCTCGGGCTGGTCGGGCTCCTCTTCCTCCTCGTCGCCCTCTCCTATGCGGAGGGCACGGCGGCGATCCGCGAGACCGGCGGGGCCGCCACGTTCGTCCGGATCGCCTTCAACGACCTGGCTGGGTTCCTCACCGGCTGGGCCCTCTTCCTCGACTACCTGATCGTCATCGCGCTGTCGGCGCTCTTCATGCCGCACTATCTCGGGACGGCGCTCCACGTCGACGCGCTCAGCCGCAAGCCGTGGGACGTGGTCGTCGGGATGGGTGCGATCGTCCTGGTCACGCTTGCGCGCGCGTTCCGGCGCCCGGCCGTCCACACGTTCGGGATCGTCGTCCCGGCGCTCGATCTCGTGACGCAGCTGCTGCTCGTCGGCGTCGGCTTCGCGGCCGTCTTCTCCCCCCATGCGCTCACGATGGGGACGTCGCTCGGCACGAACCCCTCGTGGCATGCGATCGCCTTCGCGGTGCCGCTCGCGATGCTCGCCTACACCGGTCTCGAGACCGTGGCGAACTTCGCCGAGGAGATCCGCCGGCCGGGTCGCGATCTGCCGCGAGGCCTTTTCGGCGCCGTCGGGCTCGTCGTCGTGATCTACGTCCTGATCGCCCTCGTCGCGCTCTCGGCCTTCCCGGCCCGCGGCGGGACGACGGCGCTCGGGACGACCTGGCTGCACGCGCCGCTCGTGGGGATCGTCTCGGCCTTCCACGGCCACCTGCCGAGCTGGTTCCAGTCCGCGCTTCGGGTCTACGTCGGGATCACGGGCGCGCTGGTCCTGCTGGCGGCGGCGACCACCTCGATCTCCGGGTTCGGCCGGCTCGCGTACTCGCTCGGCGAGCACGGGCAGCTGCCGGCGGCGTTCGGGCGCCTGAACCGGCGCACGCTCGTCGCGCCGGTGGCGATCGCCTCGGCCGCGGTGATCTCCGTCGCGCTCCTCGGCGTCACGTCGCTGCTCCACGACCGCGTCGCGTTCCTGGCCAGCCTGTTCAGCTTCGGCGTGCTGCTGGCTTTCACGGCGGCGCAGCTCGCGGTGATCCGGCTCCGGATGACGCGACCCGACCTGCGGCGTCCCTTCCGCGTTCCGCTCGTCTACCGCGGCGTGCCGCTGCCCTCGGCGCTCGGTGCGCTCGCGACCGCGACGATCTTCGTCGACGCCATGGTGACGCACCGTGGCGCCCGCTACGGGGGTCCCGTCTGGCTCGTGATCGGGCTCGCCGTCTACCTCCTCGTCCGTCGGGGGCGCGGCGCGGGGCTCCTCGAGCACGTCCGCTCGGCCGACGAGCAGGTGCTTCCGGAGGCCACGTACTCGAGGATCCTCGTGCCGATGAAGCTCGGCGAGATCGGGGAGGAGATGATCGCGACGGCGGTGAAGCTCGCCCAGGAGAGCGGGGCCGCCGTCGAGGCGCTCTACGTGATCCAGGTGCCGCTCGACCTGCCCCTCGACGCGGAGCTCGCCGACGCGGACGAGCGAGCGGCCGCGTCGCTCGCCGAGGCGACGCTGCTCGGGGCCGACTACGGCGTGCAGGTCAACGGCGCGACGGTGCGCGCGCGCTCGATCGGGCAGGCGATCGTCGACGAGGCGCGGGCTCGTGACGCCGACCTGATCGTCCTCGGCTCGTCGCCGCGCTGGCGCCGCCAGTCGCGGTTCTTCTCGCCGACGGTCGACTACGTCCTCCGCAAGGCGCCGTGCGAGGTCCTGATCGTCGCGTTCCCGCAAGGCGTCCTGGAAGGCGAGGGCGACGGCGCGGTCACGTAGCCGCTGACAGGCCCGCAACAGCCCCACCACGAGCTACGCTGAGCCAATGAAATTGATCGTCATCGGATGCGGCCGCGTCGGCTCGTCGATCGCGCTCCAGTTCGACCACGAAGGCTGGGACGTCGTCGCGATCGACGAGAAGGAGGAGGCGCTGAACCGGCTCGGGAGCCACTGGGGCGGCGGCTTCATCGCCGGCCACGGCATGGACGTGGAAGTCCTCCGCCAGGCCGGGATCGAGGAGGCCGACGCCGTCGTCGTCGCCACGAACGGCGACAACACGAACCTCGTGATCGCCCAGGTGGCCCAGAAGCGCTTCGACATCCAGTGCGTCGTCGTTCGCGTCCTCGACCCGGCCCGCGCCGACTTCTACCGCGAGCTCGGCCTGCGCACGGTCTGCCCGACGAAGACGGCGATCGACACGCTCAGCGAGGCGGTCCGCAGCTGCGAGGTGCCGGTCCGCGAGCCGGCGGAGGTGCAGTCCTAGATGTACACGCTTGTCGCAGGCGGAGGGAAGGCCGGCGCCAACGTCACGCGCAGCCTGACGCGCATGGGGCACGAGGTGACCCTGATCGAGCAGCGGCGACCTCGTGGTGGCGGCGACCGGCGACGACGAGGACAACATCATCATCTGCCAGCTCGCGCGTGACAAGTACGGCGTCCCGAAGGTGATCGCGCGCGTCAACGACCCGCGCAACCAGGCCCACTTCGACCTGCTCGGGATCTCCCCGACAGTCTCGGCGACGTCGAACATCCTCGCGCTCGTCGAGCACGAGGTGCCCGAGCACGAGCTCGTGCACCTGCTCGAGCTGCGCAAGGAGAACCTCGAGATCGTCGAGGTGCAGATCGACAAGGACTCGCCCTCGGCCGGGAAGCGCGTCGAGAAGCTGCCGCTTCCGGAGGGCTCGCGGCTGATCTCCGTGATGCGAAACGGCACGGCCGAGATCGCCGTCGGCGCGACCGAGCTCCAGCCGGGCGACCAGGTGCTCGCGATCCTCGAGCCCGGCAAGGAGGACGAGCTGCGCCGCGTCCTCCTCAAGAAGTAGGCCGCCCGCTAGCCTGAGGTCCGTGCGCGTTCGTGGCCCGAGCGCGCCGACCCTCCTCGGGCTCGGCGCGGCCGTCGCCGGGATGATCGGGATCGTCTCGGCGCTGACACCGGAGTTCGCCGACCGCTTCGACATCGTCCGCGGCGTCCTTCCGCCCGGTGTGCCGGAAGCGGCGCGTGTGCTCGCGCTCTCGCTCGGGCTCGCGCTCGTGTGGCTCTCGCGGTCGCTCGCGCGCCGGAAGCGCCGCGCCTGGCTGCTTGCGGTGGCCTTCGTGGCCGTCTCGGCGATCGCGCACCTGGTGAAGGGCCTCGACGTCGAGGAAGCGTCCGTCCACCTCGTCCTCCTGGCTGCGCTGTGGCGCTACCGCCACGAGTTCGTCGCCCAGGGCGACCCGGAGACGATCAGGCCGCTCGTCCGCGTCCTTGGAGCGCTGGTCGCGGTGGGGATTCTCGGCACTCTGCGCGTGTCCGACCGGATGGTCTTCTCCGACCGCATCGAGGAGGCGCTCGGCCTGCTCGCGCTCGCGCTCGGCGCCCGTGCGCTCTACCTGTGGCTCCGCCCGCTCGCGCTCCGCGTTCGCCAGACGCCGCCGGAGCGCCTGCAGGCCGAGCGGCTCGTCCGCGAGCACGGACACGACAGCCTCGCGTTCTTCTCGCTCCGTCGCGACAAGAGCTACTTCTTCTCCTCGAGCGGCCGCTCGTTCCTCGCCTACCGCGTCGTCAACGGCTGCGCTCTCGTGGCCGGCGATCCGATCGGCGTGCCGGCCGACTTCCGCGCCTTGCTCGACGCCTTCCGTCGCGTCGCCCACGACCGCGCCTGGCGGGTCGCGCTCGTGGGGGCGAGCGCAGAGCTGCTGCCGCTGTATCGGGACTGCGGGCTGCGCTCGATCTACCTCGGTCACTCCGGAGCTCCGCGTGAAGCTCGAGCGCGTGTCGCACGAATGGCGAGGGCGGTGGCCGGAGCGCGGTTTCACGATGGCGATGGACGCGCTCTTCGCCCACGAGGAGGGGATGCTCGCCATCGCCGAGGACGCCGAGGGCGAGGTCGGCGGCTTCCTCCAGCTCGTTCCCTCGCCCGCGAGCGGCGGCTACTCGCTCGCAGCCATGCGCCGTGGCAGCGACACGCCGAACGGCCTGATGGAGAGCCTCGTCGTGGAGACGATCGAATGGGCCCGGCTTCGGGGCGCGAGCGAGGTCTCGCTCAACTTCTCCGTGTTCGCCGACCTGCTGCGCGGCTGCGAGCGGAGGGCCGTCTGGCGCCGCGCGGCGCGCTTCGGGCTCCTGCGGCTCGACCGGTTCTTCCAGCTCGAGCGGCTGCTCAGCTTCAACCGCAAGTTCCACCCCCTGTGGCGGCCGCGCTACATCTGCGTCGAGCGCGTGCTCGACTTCCCCGTCGTCGGGCTCGCCTTCCTGCGCGTCGAGTCGCTCCTGACTCCGCCGGGCCCCTGGGGACGCCGCGACCTGACGGCCGCGTGAGGCTCGCCCTCCTCTGCATCGCGCTCGCGCTGCCCGCCGTCGCCTGCGCCAGCGCCGCCCCGAACCGGGCCGCCGTCCGCGCGGGCGGGGACTGGACGCGCTTCGGCTACGACGCGGCACGCCGGAACGCGGGGCCCGCGTCGACCGGGATCACGGCCGGGAACGTCGGCCGGCTGCGCCGCCAGCGGATCTCGATCCCGGGCACGGCCGACTCGTCGCCGATCTACCTCCGCGGCGTCCGCGTGCGGGGCACGACGCGCGACGTCTTCGTCCTCACGACCTCGTACGGGCGCACGATCGCCGTGAACGCGGACTCGGGCGCGATCCTCTGGCGGTTCACGCCTCGCGGGTACTCGTCGTGGGCCGGCTCCTACCGGATCACGAACTCGAGCCCGGTCAGCGACCGCCGCTTCGTCTGGGCAGGCGCACCTGACGGGCGGATCCACAAGCTCGCGCTTGACACGGGTCGCGAGATCTGGTCGAGGGCGATCTCGCGGCTTCCGGCGCGCGAGAAGCTCGGCACTGCGCTCAACCTCTCGCGCGGCCTCGTGCTCGCGACCACCGGCGGCTACATCGGCGACGCGGCCCCGTACCAGGGGCACGTGGCCGCGATCGACGCGCGTACCGGACGGCTCGTGCACGTCTGGAACGCGCTCTGCAGCGACCGGCACACGCTGATCTCCCCGAGCAGCTGCTCGGAGAGCGGCTCGGCGATCTGGGCGCGCTCGGGCGTCGTCGTCCTTCCCGGCAGCGGACGGCTGCTCCTCGCGACCGGCAACGGCAAGTGGGACGGAAGCCGTAACTGGGGCGACAGCGTGCTCATGCTCAGCCCCGACGCGGGCCGCCTGCTCCAGAATTGGACACCGACCGACGAGGCCCGCCTCGAGGCGAACGACGTCGACCTCGGCTCGACCGCTCCGGCTCTCGTCTCGTCGGGCCTGATCGTCCAGAGCGGCAAGGATGCGCAGCTGCGGCTCCTCGGCCTCGCCCGGCTGAACGGAACCGCGAGCGCCGGCGCGCGCCGCGGCGGAGAGCTGCAGACGCTCTCGCTCGGCGCCGGCCTCTTCTCGACGCCGGCCGTGTGGAGCTCGGCCGGGCGGACGTGGCTCTTCGTCGCGACCGGCGATTCGACGCGCGCCTTCGAGCTGAGCGGCGGGCGCCTCCAGGCGGTGTGGCGGAAGGCCGGGGCCGGAACGAGCCCCGTCGTCGCCGGCGGCCTGCTGTATGTCTACGACCCGGACGGGGGCGGGCTGCGCGTCTACCGGCCGACGACCGGCGCCACGGTCGCGACCCTGCCTGCCGGGTCGGGCCACTGGTCGTCGCCGATCGTCACCGACGGGCGGATCGCGCTCCCCGAGGGCAGCGCGAACAGCCACAGCACGAGCGGCTTCCTCGACATCTACCGGCTTCCTAAGCGCTAGCCGGTTCGCCGCCGCCGTACCGACGGGCCCTGCTGGCCGAGAGCGGCGTAGGCGAGCGCCTGGAGCGACTCGTTCAAGCTCGCGAGCTCGCGGGAGATCCGCAGCAGGTGCTCCTGCTGGTCGAGCTTGCGATTCAGCCCACGGAGCTCGTCGCCGATCCGGTCGAGGCGCTCGAGCACGGCGTCGAGCTGCCGGTCGCCGAGATCCTTGCGATCCATGGTGCGATCTTAGCCGGGCAGATCGGCGCGGCTGCGGACGACTCGAGTCCCGGGACCGAGCTGCTCCAGAAGCCGCTCGAGGGCTCCTTCGCCCGCCTCGAGCGCTTCGAGCCGCCGGGCGACGCCCAGCTGTGCGGCGGCGACGCGCGCGAGCGACTCGGGCGCGTCAGTGAAGGCGCCGAGCCGAACGCCGTCCGCCGCCAGCCGTCGCAGCGCCGCGTTCACCTCCGCGCTCGGACGGAGGTGGA
>VAYE01000289.1:5887-6989 GCA_005883235.1 Actinomycetota bacterium | reverse complement strand
AGCGCACGAGGACGTGCTTTTCGCGGACGTCGGCGCTCTCGACCGATCGGGGAAGGCGCAACCTAGAGCAGCCGGTCGATCAGGTCGGACAGGCGCGACGAGTAGCCCCACTCGTTGTCGTACCAGCCGATCACCTTGACCTGGTTCCCGTGCGCCATCGTCGAGAGCCCGTCGATGATGCAGGACGCCGGGTTCCCGACGATGTCCGAGGAGACGATCGGATCCTCCGTGTACTCGAGGATCCCGTCCCAGCCGTTTGAGCCGGCCGCGCTGCGGAACGCCTCGTTCACGTCGTCCTTCGAGGCGTCCCGGCCGAGGACGCACACGAGGTCGGTGACGCTTCCGTCCGGGACGGGCACGCGCATCGCCATCCCGTCGAGCTTGCCCTTGAGCTCGGGGATCACCTCGCCGATCGCCCGCGCGGCGCCCGTGGAGGACGGCACGATGTTGATCGCCGCCGCCCGCATCCGGCGCAGGTCGGGCTTGCCTTTCCGCGTCAGGGCGATCTGGTCCTGGAGCTGCTGCTCGGTCGTGTAGGCGTGGATCGTGGTCATGAACCCGCTCTCGATCCCGAAGGTGTCGAGGAGGATCTTCGCCATCGGCCCCACCGAGTTCGTCGTGCACGACGCGTTCGAGATGATGTGGTGGCGCTCCTTGTCGTACGCGCCGTCGTTCACACCGAGGACGACGGTCAGGTCGGGATCGGTGGCGGGCGCCGAGATGACGACCTTCGTCGCGCCGGCGTGCAGGTGCTTGCCGGCGCCCTCGCGATCCGTGAACAGTCCCGTCGATTCGACGACGACCTCCACACCCATGTCCTCCCAGGGCAGGTTCTCGGGCTCCCGCTCGGCGAGCACGCGGAAGGACCGGCCGTCGACCGAGATCTCGTCGTCCGCGTGCTGGATGTCGCCGTCGAGGACGCCGTGCGAGGAGTCGTACTTGAGCATGTGCGCGAGCACGTCCGGAGAGGCCAGGTCGTTGACGGCGACGATCTCGAAGCCCGGCTTGCGGTGGAGGTACGCGCGGAAGAAGTTGCGCCCGATCCTGCCGAACCCGTTGATCCCGACCTTGGTCGCCACCCAGCCTCCTCGCCCTCGGTTCC
>VAYE01000289.1:0-5847 GCA_005883235.1 Actinomycetota bacterium | reverse complement strand
CGCTCACCGGTAGTCGACCCGCCCGAAGTCGTCATGGTGCGGCCGCAGGCCGCGCCGGACTTCGGGCGGTGAAGGCGGGCCGGAGGGGAAGCTCCGAGGACGACCTCCCCCTCCGGTTGAACCACGCTCAGGACCTTGGCGTCGGACGGGGTCTGAATCCGGCGCCGGACGAGCACGGACCCGCCGAATCGCAGTATGACGGATTCGATCGAATCTGAGGAAAGCTCCCGGTTGTCACTTTTGGCAATTTTAGGGCTCGGCGAGGCGGACGAGCTTCCGCAGCCGCCGGTGCGTCGCCGACTTCGTGGCCGGCGGCTCGCACTTGAGCGCCAGCTCCCGCAGGGAGAGGGTCGGATGGCGCAGGCGGAGCTCCGCGATTTCGCGCAGCTTCGGCGGCAGCTCGTCCAGGTCGAGGCGCTCCAGGGCGCGCAGCTGTGCGTGTGCGGCACGGCTCGTCCGGACGAGGTTCGCGTGGTCGGCGTTCGCGAGCCGGTTCGCCGCGGCGCGGGTCGCGCCGAGCACGGCGCGCTCCTCCAGCACGAGCACGGCGTCGCTCGCCCCGGCGGCGGCGAGGACGTCGCCGATCGCCTCCGCGCCCTTCGCGTACGCGACGGCGTGGCGACCACGGTCGGAGATGGTCAAGCGACCGCCCTCCTTGGCCGCGAGGCCGGCGAGGAACTCCGCGCCGGCGACGGTGGCGGCCCGGAGCTCGAGGTGCGGCGAGCGCGGCCCGCTCAGCGAGCCCCCGCCGAGGAGCGCGCCCCTCAGATAGGCGGACCGGCAGCACGCGCGGGCGACGACGCGCTTCGGCGGTCGCTCGAGCGGGGCGAGCCCCGCCGTCAGGACGCCCGCCTCGTTGAGCACCTGGAGCGCGTGCCCGTCGCCGGGGACGTGGAGCTGGTACCGCGTCCCGCGGTCGAAAGCGCGCCGGCGATAGGTACGGATCTCCGACTCGACCCCGAAGCCACGGAGGAGGCTGAACGCGCGTCGCGCCACCGCCGAGCTCGCCAGGTCCAGATGGACCGACACCTCGCCGCGGCCGCGCAGGTGCACCGTGCCGGCGGCGTGGAAGAGGCCCGACAGCTCGGCGAGCCGGTCGCACTCCTGGCGCGGCGCGATCGCCGCGAGCTCGTTGCGGAGGTCCTCAGAGAGCGACATGCTCGAGGGCGAGCAGCCGGCGCTTGTACTCGGGCCCGTGAGAGCCGTACGAGCCGAGTCCCGTCGCCGCCACGACGCGATGGCAGGGCACGATCACGGGGAAGCGGTTGTGGGCGCAGAAGCTCCCGGCGGCCCGCTGAGCGCCCGGGTAGCCGGCGAGGGCGGCCAGCTCGCCGTAGGTCACCACCTCGCCGCGAGGCACGCGGCGCAGCGTCTCCGCGACCGCGAGCTGGAACGGCGTGCACCACTCTAGGTCGAGCTCGACGTCGTCGAACGAGACGGGCTCGCCGAGGAAGAAGGCGCGGAGGCGATCCCCGAGCGGGTGCCCGTCGTCACCGTCGGGGCCGGCCCGCGGAAGCTCGTGCCACACGAGTCGCTCACCGTCGAGCCACAGCTCGCCGGCTCCCCAGCCGTCGACGGCGTAGCCGACCCGCCGCGCTCTCATGGCTCCAGTTTCTACAATCGCGTCGTGAGCGCGCCGGGCATCTTCCGTCTGCCGGAGCCGGCGAACGAGCCGATCCGCGATTACGCGCCTGGATCGCCCGAGCGGGAGGAGCTTCGGGTCCGCCTGGCCGAGATGCGGCGGGAGCGGATCGAGATCCCGCTCGTGATCGGCGGCGAGGAGATCCGCACCGGCGACACGTTCGAGGCGGTCATGCCGCACGACAAGGACCACGTGCTCGCCGACGTCCACAAGGGCGGCCCGGAGCACGTCGAGCAGGCGATCGGCGCGGCCCGCGAGGCCTGGAACGACTGGTCGCGGACGCCGTGGGAGGACCGCGCGGCGGTGCTC
Source organism: Actinomycetota bacterium (assembly GCA_005883235.1). The sequence continues at coordinate 3,896 of VAYE01000289.1, read as the reverse complement.
CTCCGCGCAGCCGAGCTCCTCTCCGGCCCGTGGCGCGCGACCGTCAACGCCGCGACGATGCTCAACCAGTCGAAGACGGCCCACCAGGCGGAGATCGACGCCGCCTGCGAGCTGATCGACTTCTGGCGCTTCAACCCGACGTACATGAAGCGGATCTACGAGGAGCAGCCCATCTCCTCGACCGGGGTCTGGAACCGCATGGAGTACCGGCCGCTCGAGGGCTTCGTCTTCGCCGTCAGCCCGTTCAACTTCACGGCGATCGGCGGCAACCTGTCCACCTCGCCCGCCCTGTTGGGGAACACGGTCGTCTGGAAGCCGGCCTCGACCGCGGCCTACTCGGCGTACTACGTGCTGCGCGTCCTGCAGGAGGCCGGTCTGCCGCCGGGCGTGATCAACCTCGTCTACGGCTCGGGCGCGACGATCGGCGACGCGGCGCTCGCGAGCCCCGACCTCGCCGGCGTCCACTTCACCGGCTCGACCGGCGTCTTCCACAGCATGTGGCGCACGATCGGCGGGAACATCGACCGCTACCGGAACTACCCCCGCATCGTCGGTGAGACGGGCGGCAAGGACTTCATCGTCGCGCACCCCTCGGCGGACGTGGAGGCGCTCGCGACGGCGATCGTGCGCGGCTCGTTCGAGTACCAGGGCCAGAAGTGCTCCGCGTCGTCGCGGGTCTTCGCGCCGAAGAGCCTCTGGCCCGAGCTCCGCGACCGGCTCGTCGAGCAGGTCGGAGCGATCAAGGTCGGCGACGTCGCCGACTTCTCGAACTTCATGGGCGCCGTGATCGACGGCAGCTCCTTCGAGACGCAGAAGGCTGCGATCGCGGAGGCAAAAGGGAACGCCGCGCGCGTCATCGTCGGCGGCGGCACGGACGATTCGCAGGGGTACTTCGTCGAGCCGACCGTGATCGAGACCGACGACCCGGACTTCCGTCTCCTCCGCGACGAGCTCTTCGGGCCTGTCGTGACCGCCTACGTCTACCCGGAACGCGAGTGGTCGCAGACGCTCGAGCTCGTCGACCGCGGCGCGCCGTACGGGCTCACCGGGGCGGTCTTCGCGCGGGACCGGGGCGCGATCGAGGAAGCCGGCGAGAAGCTCCGGTACGCGGCGGGGAACTTCTACGTGAACGACAAGCCGACCGGCGCCGTTGTAGGCCAGCAGCCGTTCGGCGGCTCGCGCGCGTCCGGCACGAACGACAAGGCCGGGTCGATGTGGAACCTCATCCGCTGGGTCAGCCCGCGGACGATCAAGGAAACCTTCATCTCGCCGACCGACTTCAGGTATCCGTTCATGGACTCCGACGGCGGTCCGGGCGGCCCGGGCGGAAGCCGCTGAAGCGAGCCGTCGTGCTGGTCCTCGCCGCGGCGGCGCTTGCCGCTGCGACGGGCGCCTCCGCGGCGAGGATCCGCGGGACCGCCGGGAATGACCGGGTCCAGGCCTACAACGGTCGCCGGGACGCCGTCTCGTGCGGCCGCGGCCGCGACATCGTGACCGCGGACTCGTTCGACCGCGTCGCGAGTGACTGCGAGGTCGTGAGCCGGCAGATCTCGGTCGACCCGTTCCAGAATCCCCAGAGCCAGCACGAAACGCAGGTCGAGCCGGACTCGTTCGCGGTCGGCTCGTCCGTCCTGGCCGCCTTCCAGAGCGGGCGGATCTTCAACGGCGGCTCTTCGGACATCGGCTTCTCGTTCTCCCGGAACCGGGGCGTGACGTGGACGCGCGGGTCGGCCGTCCTCGTCAGCAGCTCGTCGGACGGGCTTCACTGGGGAGCACCGGTCACGGCGACGCTCGCTCCCACGCTCGGCCCGCTCCTCCTCGACAAGGAGTGGATCGTCTGCGACAACGGCGCGCAGAGCCCCTTCCGCGGTCACTGCTACGTCAGCTACAGCGACTTTCGGACGAACGAGGTCTCCACGCAGACGACGGTTGACGGCGGCGTGACGTGGGGTCTGCCGATCGGCTCGTCGGACGCGGCCGGGCGGGCGTCGCTCCTCGGCAGCTTCGCGCCTGGGGTACAGCCCGTCGTCCGGCCTGACGGGATGGTCGTGATCCCGTACTACGACGAGGGGAAGATCTCGGCCATCCGGTCGACGGACGGAGGCGCGACGTACTCGACCGCGGCCCTGATCGCCCCTGCGAGGTACCGCATCCACTCGACGCTGCGGGCAGCGCCCCTGCCGGTGGCGGAGGCGGACGCGAGCGGCGCGGTCTACGTCGCCTGGACGGACTGCTCGCGACGGCCCGGGTGCTCGCGCAACGACGTCCTCGTCGCGCGCTCGAGCGACGGCGTCTCCTGGAGCGCGCCCGTGCGGGTTCCGACCGGAAGCGCCGACGCCGAGCTGCCCGGTCTCGCCGCCGACCCGACCTCGCCGGGGCGGCTCGCCCTCGCCTACTACACGCTGACGAGCGCGGGCCTCGACGCCTGGTTCGTCTCGTCGCGGAACGCCGGGGCGACGTGGACGAAGCCCCAGCGCCTGAGCGCCCGGTCGGTCTCGCTCAACTGGATCGCGGCGACCGACAGCGGGGTGATGGTGGGCGACTACATCTCGACCTCGTTCGCGGGCGGGCGCGCTGTGCCGGTCTTCGCCCTCGCTCGGCACCCGAACGGGCCGCGGTTCCACGAGTCGATGTTCGCGGCCTCGGTTCCGGTCCCGCGCTAGCGGCGTGCGCCTTCCGTAACGGTGTCTGACACCGGGACCGGGCCCGGCTAGCCGCCCCGGCCGAGCACGCAACCCTTTGGCCCGAGCGGCATGCGCGCCTTCCGTCTCAGTTGCGTCACCGGTCCGTCACGCTGGTCTGACACCGGGACTAGGCTCGCCCGGCCTTGTGCAGCTGGGCGTAGATGGAGCGCGCCGTCTTCGCCGGGACGCCGGGCACCCCCTCGAGCTCCTCCTGCGTCGCGGCCAGGAAGCGTTCCGCCGACCCGAAGTGGTTGAGGATCGCGCGCCGGCGCGCCGGGCCGACTCCCTCGAGGTCGTCGAAGATCGAGCCGAACGAACGCGAGTCCCGGCGCTGGCGATGAAAGCCGATCGCGAACCGGTGCGCCTCGTCGCGCACCCGCTGCAGGAGCTGCAGGCCGGGCGAGTGGGGATCCAGGACGACCGGATCCGGGCGGCCCGGCAGGAACACCTCCTCGGCGCGCTTTGCGAGCGCGATCACCGCCACGCGAGGTAGGTCGAAGGCCTGCATCGCCGCGAGCGCGGCCGAGAGCTGCCCCTTCCCGCCGTCGACGACGACCAGGTTCGGCGTGGCCGTAAACGACTCGTCCCACTCCTCCCCCGTTCCGTCCTCGGCGAGGCGCATGAACCGCCGCGAGACGACCTCCGCCAGCGCAGCGAAGTCGTCTTGCCCGTCGAGGTCGCGCACGCCGAACTTGCGGTAGTGCGCCTTCTTGGGCACGGCGTCCTGGAACACGACCATCGAGCCGACCGACGACTCGCCCTGGATCGTCGAGACGTCGAAGCACTCGATGCGGAGCGGCAGGCTCTCGAGGTTCAGCGCCTCGCGGAGCTCCTCGAGCGCCTCGACGCGGCGCAACCGAGTCTGCTCGGCCTGCACGGCCTCCGACTCGAGCGCGAGCCGCGCGTTCTGCTCGGCGAGCTCCTGCAGCCGACGCTTCTCGCCCCGCTCCGCCGCGCGCACCTCGACGCGCGAGCCGCGCCGCTCCGAGAGGAACTCCTCCAGGGCGGACGTGTCGCCCGCGTCCCGCGGGACGACGATCTGCGGCGGCACGCTCGGCGAGGAGCCGTAGTACTCGAGGCAGAACGCCTCGAGCAGCGAGGCCCTGTCCTGTCCGGCCACGTTCTCGAGATGGAACGAGTAGCGATCGATGAGCCGGCCGTCGCGCAAGGGGAAGACCTGCACCGCCGCCCGCCCCTCCTCGACCGCGAGCC
>VAYE01000288.1 GCA_005883235.1 Actinomycetota bacterium | reverse complement strand
GCGTACGAGCGACCTTCGAGCTCGCGCATCACGAGGGCGGCGCGCTGGTTGAAGGCGAGGTGGCCGAGGGCCCGGCGGATGTCCTGCGCGCTCGGGGCCTCGTCGTCGACGATCCGGTCGGCGACGTCGTGGTCGAGGGAGACCTCGGGCGGGCGGCGCAGCGACTGCCGGAACCGCTGCCGGCAGACGTTGTGGGCGATCGCGATCAGCCAGTTCTGCGCCGCCTTCGGCCGCTCGCCCCGGTCGTAGGCGCGGAGCGCGTTCAGGAAGGTCGTCTGCGTGACGTCCTCGGCGTCCGCCGGGTTGCGCAGGACGGCGAGCGCGTAGTGGTAGACGTCCGCCACATGGCGGCGGTAGAGCCGCTCGAACCCCCGGTCCACGCGCCGTCGCTCCGCGAGAAGCTGCGCCATGCCTATCAGATACCCATGCTGCCCGAAAACTTGCGCCGCGGCCGCAGCCTACGGCACGTGCGGGAGCGTCACGGTCGGCGTCGGCGGGAGCGCAGACGTGACGGGCGACGTGTCGACGGGGAGCGGCGGAGGCGGAGGAGCGGCCACGGTGGGCGTCGGCACCGGCGGCGCCGACGCGGGTGGAGCGCCGGCCGTGGACGTCGCTGCGGAGGCCGTCTGCGTCACCTGCGTCGTCGCGCTCTTCGCGGTCGTCGTCGCCGCCTGCGTGCCGGAGCTCGTCGACGGCACCGCGGACGGAGCCGCGGGGTCGGCCACCGCAGGCACTGCGCCTGCCGTCCCCCCCGATTCGGACGTGGCGGATCCGGGCATGCCCGCCTCGAGCGTGGCGCCGGTGAGTCGCTCGGCTCCGGGAGCGGTGCCGCTGCTGAGCTCGATGCCGCGCTCGAACGGGACGGCGGTGCGCATGCCGACCACGCCTTCGGTGACGACGAAGGTCCGTCCCTGCCTCTTCACGACCACCATGGGCCCTCGAAGCACCCGGATGCCTGCGGGCGCCGTCGCCGCGTCAGTCCGCGGAGTCGACTGCACCGTCAAGGGGCTCAATGCGATCCCGGCAGGCCTACCGTGCCCGGAGACGCTCGCATCCACGACCGGGCCGACGGCGCCGGCGACGACCCCCGCCGCGACGAGGAGCGCCGCCTTGACGAGGAGACCGGAGCCGACGGCGAGGCCGCCTCCCGCGACGGCGCCGCCTCCGCCGCCGAAGAAGCTCCCGAGCGAGGGCGGCAGCTGCACCGAGCCGAGCACTCCGAGCAGCGAGCGGTCGCGCCGGAGCGCGCGACGGGCGCGGAAGATCAGGGTCTCGACCGCCGGGACCGAGACCTCGAGCATGTCCGCGATCTCCGCGTAGGAGCGCCCTTCGAGCTCGCGCATGACGAGAGCGGCGCGCTGGTTGAACGGCAGCCGCCCGAGCGCCTCCAGGAGCTCTTCGAGCTTCGGCGTCTCCTCCGCCGGAACCGGGATCGCCGCGATCGTCTCCTCGAACGGCACCTCCTGCGGCCGGCGTACCGCGCGCAGATGACGGCTGCGGCACGCGTTGTGCGCGATCTTGATCAGCCAGTGCCGCGGCCGGCTCGGCTCCTCGCCGCGCAGGTACGCCCGGTAGGCGTTGAGGAAGGTGGTCTGCGTGATGTCCTCGGCGTCCGCCGGATTGCGCAGCACGGCGAGCGTGTAGCGGTAGACGTCGCGCGCGTAGCTGCGGTAGAGCCGCTCGAATGCCTCGTCGACCGCGAGATCGTGCGCGCCCCCCCGCTCCGCATACGCTTGCACGCAGAGAAAACGCCCGCGACCGGCGCGTAGATACTGGCTGCTAGGCCGGAGCCTGGGCGTGCCGCCGCGGCGGCACGTGGATCGGGCGGCCGAGCGCGACGAGCCCGGCCTCCTTGATCGCCTCGGAGAGCGTCGGATGCGCGGCCATCCCGTCGGCCACAGTCTCCACGGTCGACTCGGCGTCCAGCGCGACGACGCCCGCCTCGATCAGGTCGGTGACGTGCGGCCCGACCATCACGAGCCCGAGCAGCTCGCCGTAGCGCGTCTCGTGGATCGACTTCACCCAGCCGACGGTCTCGTTCTGCATCACGGCGCGCGCGTTCGCGACCCACGGGAACATGCCGACCGCGACGTCGTCGCCGTGCTGCTCGCGCGCCTCGGCCTCGGTGAGCCCGACGGACGCGATCTCGGGATCGGTGTAGATCGGCCGCGGGACACCGCGGTTGTCGACGACGGCCTCGTGTCCGAGCGCGTTCTCCGCCGCGACCTCGCCCTCGCGGAAGGCCGTGTGGGCGAGCTGCCAGTACCCGGCGCAGTCGCCGACGGCATAGACGTGCGGCACGGTCGTCCGCCGGTGCTCGTCGGCGGCGATCCCCTTCCGCTTGTCGAGCTCGACGCCGATCTCCTCGAGCCCGAGCCCCTCGACGAGCGGGCCGCGGCCGACGGAGACGAGCATCAGGTCGCACTCGACGGTCTCGCCC
>VAYE01000064.1 GCA_005883235.1 Actinomycetota bacterium | reverse complement strand
GGCGTGGGAGGCGCGCTCCTGATCGCAGCGGTGCTCTGGGTCGTGCCGACCTGCCCGGCGCACCCGGCCCGGCAGGGACATGTCAGCTCGGGTCTGGTGGGAGATGTTGACGGCGACGGGCGACCCGACCGTGTCGTCGTCCGCGTCGTCTACTCGGCCCCGCCCCACTGCGCGCTGCACCTCGTGGTGGTCCCTGGCCGCGGGCGGCCGCTCGTCGCCCCGTTGCGGCCGCCGGCGCTCGACCGCGACGGCGTTCGAACGGCCGGCTGGCCGCGGGTCGTGTGGCTCGCCACGATCGACGGCCGGCCGGGCGCCGAGATCGCGTTCACCGACCACCTCGGTGCCTCGACGGCCTTCCTCGGCGTCTTCACCGTGCGGCGGCACGCGCTGGTCCGCATGAGGGTGCCGCGTCAGGACGACGTGTTCCCGATCTCGCCCGGGACGTACTTCGGAGGTGCCGACTGCGTGGGTGGCCTCGTCGTGTCGACGACCGGCGAGCTGGAGCGATCGCGGGTGATCGTCGACCGCCGCTTCTTTCGCGTCGTCGGGACTGCGTTCCGGCTCGTTCGGGCGCGGCACTACCGGCTCCGCGCGCTCGGCCACCGCTTCCCCGAGCTCGCGTATGGAGAGCCGGCGTTCTCGCGCTGCTAGGACGCCGGCTTCCAGCCGCCGGTCTCGCCCTTGTAGGTACCCGTGACGAGGGCGAGCGGCGTCCGCAGGAGGATCTTCAGGTCGACCCAGGGGGAGCGGTGCTCGACGTACCAGACGTCGAGCTCGATGCGCTCGTCCCACGGCAGCTTCGTGCGCCCGTTCACCTGGGCCCAGCCGGTGAGGCCCGGCCTGACGTCGAGGCGGCGGCGCTGCCTCGGCGTGTACTCGTCGACCTGGTAGCGGAGCGTTGGTCGCGGGCCGATCAGGCTCATGTCGCCGCGGACGACGTTCCAGAGCTGCGGCAGCTCGTCGAGCGAGAGCCGGCGGAGGGCGCGGCCCGTTCTCGTGATGCGCGGGTCGCCGCGGTTGACCGCGTAGCCGGCGCCCTGCTGCTCGGCGCCGACGACCATCGTCCGCAGCTTGAGCAGGTCGAAGTCGCGCCCCTGGTGGCCGACGCGCCGCTGCCGGTAGAGGACCGGGCCGCCGTCCTCGAGCTTGATCGCGAGCGCGGCGGCGGCGAGGAGCGGGCTTGCCAGTGCGAGTCCGATCGAGCCGCCGACGACATCCGCGGCGCGGTTCACCGCCACGACCCGATCAGCCTTGGACCGCGGGCGCGGCGCCCTGGGACAGTGCGAGCTGCGGACACGGCTCTCAGCGGGTTCCCTCCGCCTTGCCCCACACCGCGGGGACGCCGCGGCGCAGGTAGTTCGCGAGCGCGACCACCGTCGCCCACGTCACGAGCGTGTAGTAGCGCGGCAGCCCCGGCCGCGCGGCCGCCACGGCGAGGAAGGCGACCTGCCCCGCCAGCGCCGCTCGATAGACGCCGCCGCGCGGCGCAAGCGCCACGCTCGATCCCAGGAGCGCGACGTGAAGCACCCCGCTTCCGTAGCGCAGCAGCCGGTGCGAGACGATCTCTGCGAGGTAGACCGGATCGAGATCCCGCAGCATGCCGCCCTCGGCGACGATCAGCCAGCAGTGCTCGAACATGCGCACCTTGCGCGCGTACTCGTCCTCGATGTCGCGCGAGGGCTTCTCGAAGGCGATCGCCTCCGGCTCGTAGACGGCGCGCCGGCCGCGCTGCACCATCAGGTACGGGAAGGCCAGGTCGTGGCCGAAGCGCGGGTCGACCTCGACGTAGTCCTCGCGCCGCACCGCGTAGATCGAGCCGTTGCCGCCCGTGATCGAGCCGAGCGCGGACTCCGCCTCGCGCACCGCAAGCTCGTAGCGCCAGTACGCGCCCTCGCGATTCGTCCCGTCGGGCTCCTCGAGCCGAAGCTGGCCGCAGACGTACGCGACCTCCGGATCGGCGAAGTTGCGGACGAGCCGCCGCAGCGCGGGCGCGGCCCACACGGCGTTCGCGTCGGAGAAGGCCAGCACCTCCCCGTCGGCCTCGCGCACAGCGAGGTTCTGCGCCGCCACCTTGCCGCCGCGCGGCGCCCGCACCAAGCGCACCCGCGGCTCGCGGTTCGCCACGGCCTCCACCAGCTCGTCCGTGCCGTCCGTCGAGGCATCCGAGGCGACGAGGATCTCGACGAGCTCCTCCGGGTAGTCGAGCCCGAGCAGGTTCTCGAGCCGCCGCTCGATCACGGCCTGCTCGTCGTGCGCGGCGACGACGACGCTGACCCGCGGCGTGCCGCCGCCCTTTCGCACCGGCCGCCCACCCATCCGCGCGGCCAGCGCGGCCGCTGCCGGGTACCCGACGTGGGTCCACGCCAACGCGCCCAAAGACCCCCAGAACAGTGACTTCGCGATCACGACGCCGATCATGCCCGTTCCGCTCCCGCTGAGGGCTCGACTACGATCGGCCTCGCCGCATGGACCGACCGCGCTACTCGTTCGTCATCCCGATCTACAACGAGGAGGAGACGCTGCCCGAGCTCGCCCGGCGGCTCACCTACGTGATGGACGGTCTGGACGGCGAGGCAGAGGCGATCCTCGTCGACGACGGGTCGACCGACCGCAGCTACGAGCTCCTCGTCGATCTGAACCGCCGTGACGAGCGCTTCAAGGTCCTCCGCTTTTCGCGCAACTTCGGCCACCAGCTCGCGATCACGGCCGGGCTCGACTACGCGGGCGGCGACGCCGTCGTGATCATGGACGGCGACCTGCAGGACCCGCCCGAGCTGGCGCCGGAACTCATCGCCCGGTGGCGCGAGGGCTACGAAGTCGTCTACGCGATCCGCCAGGACCGGCGCGCCGAGCCGCTCTGGCGACGGACGGCGATCGCGCTCTTCTACCGGATCCTGCGCCGCCTCGTCAACGTCGAGATCCCGCCGGACGCGGGCGACTTCAGGCTCGTCGACCGGCGTGCGCTCGAGCAGTTCCGCCGTATGCGCGAGTCGAACCGCTACGTCCGCGGGCTCTTCGCGTGGATCGGCTTCAAGCAGATCGGCGTGCCCTACCGGCGCGACGCCCGCTTCGCCGGCCGCACGAAGTACCCGCTGCGCAAGCTGATCAAGCTCGCGACGGACGGGCTCGTGGGGTTCTCCGACCTGCCCTTGCGCGCGACGATGATGCTCGGCTTCGTCGTCTCGATCACGTCGTTCGTGCTCGGCATCGTCGCGATCGCGCTGCGAATCGCACGCGTCGGCGCCGTCCCCGGCTGGGCCTCGATCGTCGTCGTGGTGTCGTTCCTCGGGGGGGTGCAGCTGATCGTCACCGGGACGATGGGGATCTACGTCGGCCGCATCTACGAGGAGGTGAAGGGGCGGCCGCTGTACATCCTGCGCGACGCCGAGGGCGTCGTCCTCGACGAGGCCCGGCTCGAGCTCCCGCGGCTCGCCGAGCGCCCTTGACCGAAGCGCCGACCGACTTCGACCGCTACCGCGAGAGCTACGAGGAGGCGGTCGAGGACGCGATCTCCTTCGCAGGCCAGGAGCATGAGTTCTACGTCGAGGCCAAGGCGCGCCGCCTGCTCGAGCTCGCGCGGCGCCGCCTGGGAGCGCGGCCGCTGCGGGTCCTCGACGTCGGCTGCGGGGTCGGCCTCACCGACCGGCTGGTGCTCCCGCACGTCTCGTCCCTCGAGGGCGTGGACGTCTCGACCGCGATGGTCGACCGGGCGCGCGAGGCGAACCCGGCCGCGTCGTACCAGGTCTACGACGGCCGCCGTCTCCCCTATGAGGACGACGAGTTCGATGTCGTCTTCGCGATCTGCGTCCTCCACCACGTCGACCCGCTTGACCGGCGGCCCCTGCTCGCCGAGCTGGCGCGCGCGACGAAGCCGGGCGGCCTGACGATGGTCTTCGAGCACAACCCGCTCAACCCGCTCACGCGCCGGGTCGTCCGCAACTGCGCCTTCGACGAGGGCGTCGAGCTGATCGGCCGCGGTGAGCTCACGCGCCTCTTCCGTGCCGCCGGACTCGCGGTCGCCGACCGCGAGTACCTGCTCTTCTTCCCGTGGCGAGCCGACGCGCTCGAGCGGAGGCTGACCCGCCTGCCTCTGGGGGCGCAGTACGTTGTCACGGGCACTCCTTCCTAGGGCCGGGTTCGCGAGCCTTCGAACGTGTCGACCGGTCGCTTCAGACGGACACGCACGCTGAGCCTGCGCGTCCTGATTGCGGCACCGCAAGCGGTGCCTCGTAGTTTCCGGCTCGCCGTGCTCGCGCTCGGCGTCGTGGGCGCCGTGCACGGGCTCGTCTACGTGCCGTTCGCAGGACCTCGGCTCGGCGACACGCCGAGCTACACCGCGCCCGCGCAGGCGATCCGCAACGGCAGCTACTCCACACCGCTCCCCGACGTCGACGTCACGGCGCTCCACATCCCGGAGAGTGCGCAAGGAGCTCTGGAACGGCAGTCCTACCGCACGCCGGGCTACCCGCTCCTCCTCGCCGCCACGGGCTTCAGCGGCCCGGGGCGTCCGTACCTGCTGATCGTCGTGCAGGCGATCCTGACCGGCATCGGCGTCGCGCTCCTGGCGCTGACGGCACGGCGGCTGTGGGGTGAACGCGCAGGCCTCGTGGCTGGCGCGCTCGCGGCGCTCGACCCGTTCCCGAAGCACTACGTGCCGCGGATCCTGAGCGAGGCGCTCGCCGGCTCCCTCGTGGCGCTCGCCGTGTACGCGTTCGTGCGCGCCTGGCAGAGCCGCTCGGCCTGGTGGTGGGCCGCGACCGGACTCTCGACGGCCGCCCTCACGCTCACGCGGCCGCTCTTCGCGCTCGCCGTGCCGCTCGTCGTCCTCGGCGCGCTCGTCGTGCGCTCATGGCGAGGGGCAGCGGCCTGCGCAGCCGCCTGCGCGCTCCTGCTCGGACCGTGGATCGCGTGGGAGGGCGACGTGGCCGGCAAGCTGACGGTCTCGAGCTTCGGCGAGGGCTGGAACCTGCTCATCGCAGCGCACGGCGAGGGGCTCCACCACACCGCCGCCGAGGTCGAGCGGTCGCGCGCCTACGTCCACGACTTCGTCTCGGTGCACCGGTTCGCGCCCTCGGCGGCAGCGCTCCGCCGGAACCACGAGGCGCACCCGCATTACCTCGCGCGCGCGGACGCCGAGCAGCGACGGCTCGCCGAGCACCTGTACTGGAAGCGTCTGCGCCACGAGCCGCTCACCGTGCTCGGCGAGGTCGCCTATCGCGGGTACTTCCTCTGGATGGCGCACGAGGACTGGGTGCAGCCGTCGTGGCTCCTGCCCTTGCTCCGGGCCGCCGACTGGCTGACCCTCGTGCTCGCCGCGCTCGGCGTGGCGCTCGCGATCCGGCTCGGAGGCGCCGGCCGCGCCCTTGCGTTATTCATGGTCGTCTTCACGCTCGTGAACGCCGTGCACCACGTCGAGGCGCGCTACGCCATGCCGGTCCGCGGCCTCTACGTCGCGTTCGTCGGGCTGGCGCTACTGACGCTTTGGGACCGCCGTCAGCGACGCCAGGAGCAGCGCGGCGATCCAGAAGCTCGAGCTCGCGAGGTTGCCGGGCGCGACCAGGTACGACTGCGTCAGCCCGAGCACGAGCCCGGCCACGACCGTTGAGGCGCAGGCCCGCGCGGCGGCGAGCCTCGGACCGGTGAGCGTCCGGAGCGCGCGGACGGCGACGACGCCGAAGGCGCCGAGCACAGCCAGCAGCGCAACGAGCCCGACGATCCCGAGCTGGAGCCCCACGCCGAGGTACGAGTTCTCCGGGACGGAGCTGTCGAAGCCGTAGTAGCGGTCGACGAAGGCGTCGGACTCGGTTCCGAAGCCGTAGCCGGCGACCGGGCGGTGAGCGATCTGGTGCACCGCCGCGTCCCAGGCGCGCGCCCGCCCGCTCGTGCCGAAGAGCGTGCGCCGGATCGGCGGCGCGTTCTTGCCTGGGCGCCCGACCTCGTCCTCGAGCGGCAGGAGGAGCTCGGCGTCACGGATCACGCGGTGGGGGCGGCTCGTCTGCGCGACCCTTGACGGCGACACCGGCTTCGGGATCTGCGTGATCGCGACGTCGACGGCGAAGACGGCCGCCGCTGCGGCGAGGAGGGCGAGCCGGGTCCGCCAGGGCCGGTGAACGGTGACGACCCAGACGATCGTGCCGGCGAGGGCGGCGATCAGCGCGCCGCGGGAGCCCGAGGCGACGATCGAGCCGTCGAAGAGCAGCACGGTCGCGGCGGCGAGCGCCTTGCCGGCGCGGCTGCGAGCGTCCGTCCAGAGCCACAGGGCGAGCGGCACCGCGAGCGCGAGCAGGGCCGGCACGGTGTTCGGGTTCTGGCCCATCCCGCGGTACCGCGCCGGGTACTGGAGGCTCGCGCTCTGCACCGCCTGGTCGTGAGAGACCCAGAGCATGTAGAGGCCGAGCAGCGCGACGATCACGCCCGCCGCGACGATCGCCTCGAGGATGCGGCGGACCGCGTCGGGCCGCGCCGCCGTCGCAGCCGCGAGCCCGCACGCGGCGGCCGCGAGCACGAGGAACGCGAACGAGCGCCTCTCCGTCGAGTGCGTGCGCGCCGACCAGAGCACGGAGACGACCGCGAGGGTGACGAAGGCTCCGAGCGCGACGATCGGCGCACGGGCCGGCTGCTCGCGCGGTCCGCGCCACGCGCGGTAGGCGGCTGCGACGACCGCCAGCTCGAAGAGCAGCGGGAACCGGAAGAACCGCCCGAGCAGGAGGAAGCTGTTGTTGATGCTCGACGCGAACGCGAGGTTGAGGATGAACGCGACGAGGACGAGCTGGATCGTGCGGAGGTAGAGCGCGTCGACCCGTCGTGCGACCGGAGCGGCTACGGCGAGGCCCCCAGCTTGCGCAGCAGGCGGTCGACCTCGGCGCGATCGACCACGACCGTTGCGTGCGAGGGATCTTCGCGCAGGCTCGCGATCCGCGGCGCCCGTCCGCGCCGGTCGATCGCCTCGACGACGCGTCCCTGCGCGTCCACGCAGAGCTCGAGCGCGAACCGATTGGCGCCCCGCTTGTAGAGCAGGCAGCTGAACTGCGGGAGCAGCCGGAAAGCGTCGAGCGAGGGCGAGTCGAGCGGGCCCACGAGCCGTCTGACTCGCGCGATCCCGCGGTTCTCGGCCCGGGCGTGCGTGGTCCGCTCGTGGCGCCCGACCACGACGAGCAGTGCGAGGAGCAGGATCGCCGCCGCGACGGCGACGAGGGCGACGGGCCGCCTCACCCGCTCGGCCGCCCGGCGAGGTCGAGCAGGAGCTCCCTGTACCGGCCGACCGCGACGCTGCGATCGGCCTCGGTGGTGACGTATTCGCGCGCACGCCGGCCCATCTCCTCCAGGTCGAGCTCGCCGTCGTAGGCTCGCCGGATCGCGCGGGCGAGGAGCTCGGGCCGCCCCGGCTGCACGACGAGCCCGCAGCCGACCCGGTCGACGAGCTGGGACGTCTCGCTCGTCGCGTCCGCGGCCACGATCACCGGCCGGCCGACGGACATGATCCCGTACAGCCGGCTCGGCACCACGTATCCCGAGAGCCCGCGGGCCAGGCCGACGACGTGGACGTCCGCGGCCGAGAGCGACTGCGGCAGCACCTCCCGCGGCTGGTAGGGCAGGAAGAAGACGCTGTCCGTCTCGAGCAGCTCCGCGAGCTCGACCAGCTCCGCTCGCCGCGAGCCCTCCCCCACGATCGCGATCGAGAGCGGGTCGAGGTCGCGCAGGAAGGTGGCCGCGCGGACGAGCGCGTCGAGGTTCTGCGCGTAGCCGACGTTGCCCGAGTGCATGACGACGAAGCGGTCGGCGAGGCCCTGCTCGCGAGCCCACTCGTTGTCGCGCGGCTGCGGCGTCAGGGCGGTCGAGTCGACCCAGTTCGGGATCACCCGCAGCCGCTCGGCGGGCGCGCCCTTCCGCTCGAGCCGCTCCCGCATCGTGTCGCCGATCGCGACGATGCGGTCGGCGCGCTCGAGGTAACCCGCGATCGCCCGCCTCAGCACCTCGATCACGGCTCGATTCTCGAGCCGCTTGAGCTCGACCGCGATCTCGGGGAAGACGTCCTGGCTCACGACGACGAGCGGAGCGCCGAAGCGCCGCGCGACGATCAGCGCCACGTCCGCGATGATCGGAGGATCGGTCATGCAGAGGACGACGTCGGGACGCTTCGCGGCGAGGCCCTCCCGCAGCGACTGAACCAGGTAGGTGCCGTAGTTGAGCGCGCGCAGGTGGAGCGCGCTCCGGTCGTATGCCGTCGAGCTGACGCGCACGATCTCGACGCCCTCGTGCACGGTGCGGCCGGGCTCGCCGCCCGGGCCCGGTACGCGGCCCGTGACGACGGTGACGTCGAACTCGCTCGCCAGCGCGGCGCAGAGCTCCGAGAGCAGGTGCGCCGTCGCCTCCACTCCCGGCCAGTAGTACTGGTTGAGGACGAGCAGGCGCGGCCGCGCGCAGCCCGTCATCGTGCCGCGGGCCGCGGCGCGAGCGCGAGGCCGAGGAACGCGCACGTCCAGATCGAGAGCGTCGCCGTGTTGCCGACCGCATAGAGGGACGACTGGACGACGGCGAGACCGAGGCCGGTGAGCAGCACGGCGCCGCAGGCTGCCACGAGCCGCCGCTCCCGGCCGCCCAGCCGCCGCACCGCCGTCACCGAGGCGGCGACGAGCGAGGCCGCGAGGACGAGGAGGAGCGCGACGCCGACGAGCCCGAGCTGGAGGAACATGCCGATGTACGAGTTCTCGGGGGAGCCGCCGAAGAACGAGTAGTAGCGGTCGACGAACACGTGATCCTCGGTGCCGAACCCGTAGCCGGCGACCGGACGCCCCCCTCCCTGGTCGATCGCGCCTTCCCACGCCTGCCCGCGCCCGGTCGAGGCGAACAGCGTCCGCCGCTGGCCGGAGCCGCCCGCCGACGCAGGCCGGTCGAGATCGTCCTCGAGGCGGATCCAGCGGTCGGCGTCGTAGGGGTTCTGTTTGCAGCTCTTGCACGCGGTCGGGGACGCCCCGGTCGCCTTCGGGTTCGGCTGCGGGATCTCCGCGAGCCCGACTGCGGCAGCAACCGCGACTGCTACACCGGCGACGGCGAGGAGGCGGGCGCGGTTGCCGTGCGCGGTCGCGACGAGGAGCGCCAGGGTCCCGAGCGCGCCCGTCCCGAGCGCACCCCGTGAGCCGGAGGCGACGATCGAGCCGCCGAGTAGGACCAGGATGAGCGCGCCGACGAGGCGGAGACGGCCGCGGTGCGCGACGGCCGTCCAGGTCGCGAGCGGCAGCGCCGCCGCGAACAGCATCGCGTCCGTGTTCGGGTTCTCGCCGATCCCGCGATAGCGCGTCGGGATCGTCGAGGTCGCGGTCTGGAGCGCGTGGTGCGGCGCGACGGCGAGGACCGCGAGGCCCGCGAGCGCGACCGCGACCGCCCCCGCGAGGACGGAGAGGATCAGCCGTTCGACGGCGCTCGTGTCGCGGCCGGCGCCCAACCCGAGCGCGGCGCCGGTCGCGAGGACAAGGGCGAACGAGAACGTCCTCTCCACCGTCAGTCGCGGGTCGACCGACCACAGGACGGACGCGGCCGCGAGCGCG